>JASJAN010000032.1 GCA_030066985.1 Desulfobacterales bacterium | reverse complement strand
CTATGGCTATCAATGAATTTATTTGAACCTAATTTTGTTGATACCATCAACCCTGAAAAATTTTTGCATGAAACGGCTGCATCCAAAAAAAGAAGATTTGAATTAAAGCTCGTACTATTGTCCGGTTTTGGCTGGCTTCCGATGCTAATTTTGGCTGTGATCCTTGGGGTTTTAACCACCAAAGTAAATCGCCAATACAAGAAAGAGGGTTCTAAAGAATATCTGATTATTTCAAGGCTGCTTAAGTTTTTGACAGGAATGGCAGCTTTATTTGTACTGGCCGCATTCGGCTTTTTATTATGCCTCTGAAAGGTGTGCCTGCGGTCACAACCAGTAACACCATGAAGTTGATCAGCAAACTAAAAAAACCACCATACAGAACCCTAGTGGGATGCTTTTTGCTCGCCGGCCTTATTCTAATCGGTTACCAGATATGGTCACCCGGCAAAGTGGTCGTTGATGGTTCCCATGACTTAAAACGTAATGGTATTTGGATCCAGCACGGATGGTTAGGCGATGATCAATGGTTTCAGCAGCACAAGAAGAAGGCAAATCGTTTCCGAAATGCTCAAAATATTATGAAACTGAAAACTTTACTTCTGGATCACAATATTACAGATGTATATCCGCATTTGTGTCCTTGCCGGAATACGGGTGAAATTCCGGCGGTGAATGCCAGGCAAACCCGGCAATTTTTACAGATGATGGATGAGTTCAGGGTCATTCCCTGGGTAGGCGGTGTGATAAATGCTCAGGCATTTCCAAAATCACCACAATGGCAAGGCCATTTCATCGAATCGATCATTAGGAAATGCCATGAAGATAAAAAAACGAACCGGGTTTTTCGCTATTGGCGCTATTTTAATTTTGTGTTCGCTGGTTTTGTTCTATTACTCACAGTTTGTTTCACATATGGCATCTTATAATGTGTATCGTGAGCTTAAGCAAATCTATGCGTCAAATCAAGCTGGTACTTCGCTGACGCTCTCTGATGAAAAGTTTAAAGAGCTTTTGAAGTGGGCGCAAATGGATGAGAAGCGCTGGCGGTTTCAACTAGGGTCCTCCGTAAAATTGCTGTTCTATTCAGCTATTGTTTTGCTTTTAGTGGCAATCATTCAAATCGCCTTAACACATCATATTTGCAAGCACAGCCGCACTGAGCCACCTGAACCGGGTGGCACCTAAAAAGGGTTTTATCATGAAAATCCTTAAAATAATCAGTCTGGTGTTCTTCTTATGGATTGGATACATGGGTTATCTTTGGATTGCTTCGGCAAGGTAAATTAATCGGGTGTGCGGTCAAATCCAGGCAGGTCAAAGCATTCAGGAAGTAAAGGATCGGATTCAGGCGGGCAAATATCTGCTGCATTTTGAGTACAAATCTGAACTAAATGTTGTGCAATGGATAAGCATCTATAGCCGCGAATGCCACCCAAAGGTCAGATGTTCCGTCGATTTTGATGGTGGGATGGTGCCGCGAACGGAACTGAAAGGGAGCTAATTTTTGGAAAGATTCATAAGTGCCGATTAATTATCGGCATCTCATTTATTTGAACTGGTTTTACTTTCAGAATCTTGCTCTACTTGCATTGACATATATCTGCCGACAATCATGGCGATAATAACCGCCATATAAATACTGCCCATGGCGGCCTCAAATACCGCAAGCCTCTTGCTCAATGTTGTTAAGGGCGCAACATCACCGTAGCCGACGGTCGTAAGGGTGACGAAACTGTAATAAAGCAAATCTGTCGTTTCTGAAAAAGAACCTGGTGAAATGCCCTCCAAAACACTGTAGATACCCGCCCACATAATGCCAATTAAAAAATAAATGGAAATAGCGCAACATATCAAGTCAGCGGTTATGACTCTGATAGATAGAAGGTTTTTCACCAATAAAACGACAATATAAAAATACAAAGTTGTACCAAAGCTAAATGCGACCACCATCAAAAGCCGATTTGTAAAATATACGTTAAGGCCGTCAAGGATCACAAAAGGTGCCGCAAGAATGAGTATGATGATTGCTTTTTTCTTGTCCTTGGTCAGGGCATAGGCACTTGCCAGTGGTATCATTGATAAAAATAAGGAAGAAAATAGGTGGCCCATTAATCCGAGGGGTCGAATAAATGGGTTGACCAGCAATACCAGCATGATCGCAAAGATGATATAAAGAAATCGGCTTTTCATTTTTACCTTCCAAACGTTGCAGAATTCGCTAAGAAAATATAGTTCGCCTATATACAGATGATCGATAGCATTTAGATCTTGACCTGTGATAGAATCTCTTTTTCTTTTGCGATCACCTGCTGTTCAAGTTCTTCGATTTCCCGCGTCAATTCTGCTACAAATGCCTTATCTTTGATGGCGCTCAAATTTATTTTTACATTATAAATGGCTGCCAGGGCTGCTGTGCGTGCCGCTAAAACGCCTACGGCGCCGTCGGTCACCGCGTTTGGATTGCCGTCTTTGATGGCCCGGGCAGCCAGATCCATCAGGTTTATGGCATCCCGGGCAACGCCCAACGGAACAGTTGCCGCGATTTTAAAGGCCTGCTGAATGGCGTTGGAGCGCTGTGCTTTTTCGTCGCCGGTGTTTTTCGGCAGCTTAAAGGCGGCCAGCACTTCTTGGTAGGCCTGCGCGTCGTTGTCGATATCGTTCTGCAGTTTTTTCCTCAGATCCGCTGCAGCCTGCGCAATTTGTTGCATCTCATCATCAACCGCTTTAAATTCTTTGCGGCCGATGGTTAAATTGGCCACCATTTCGGTGAGGCTGGCTGCCAAGGCGGCGTTGAGGGCGGCCGTGCATCCGCCGCCGGGCAGGGGTTCTGACGAAGCCGTCTGTTCTAAAAATTCGGTTATGGTTAGATCTTTTAGCAATGGATGATGCCTCCTTTTTCTTTGTCATACACCAGGTTGCCCTGCTTGATCACTTTTTCGACAGTGCTCACACCTATGTGATAGGGAATGTAGGTGTAAGATGGAAATTCCAAAACCACCACATCCCCCTTTTTGCCGACATCGATGCTGCCGATTTGATCGGCCCGATCCAGGGCGGCGGCACCATTGATGGTCAGGGCACTGATTGTTTCTTCGGTGGCAATGTTCATATGAAGCGTTGCCAGCGCAAACACAAGCGGGATGGATTCGGTAAAGCAGCTTCCCGGGTTAAAATCGGTCGCCAGCGCCACGGCGCAGTTGGCGTCGATCATTTTGCGGGCATCGGCATAGGGTTCTTTGAGGCTAAAAGCGGTGGCCGGCAGAAGGGTTGCCACCACGCCGGCGGCCGCCATGTCTTTGATGCCCTGATCGGATGCCTGCAGCAAATGGTCTGCCGAAACAGCGCCCAGTTCTGCGGCCAGCTCAGCGCCACCCAGTTGCACGATTTCATCGGCATGCAATTTTAATTTAAGGCCCAATTCCTTTGCCCTGGAAAGCAGGCGACGGGACTGGTCTATCGAAAAAACATCTTTTTCGCAGAAAATGTCGCAGAATTCCGCCAGCTGCTGCTCCGTCACCCGCGGCATGACATCTGAGATCAGAAAATCGATAAAGGCATCCTGTTTGCCTTTATAATCCGGTGGGACTGCATGGGCGCCTAAAAAAGTCGGCACCACATCCAGGTAGTGGACCTGATCCAGGCGGGACATCACATCCAGCTGCTTGATTTCAGTCTCGCAGTTTAAGCCGTATCCGCTTTTGCCTTCCACGGTGGTGACGCCAAATGAAAGCATGGAATTTAAGCGTTTGATGCCCGATTGCAGTAGCTCTTCGGTGGAAGCTTGCTGCGTGGCTTCCACCGTGTTGACGATGCCGCCGCCCCGCTGCATAATTTCCATATAACTGTCGCCTCGCAGACGCCAGGCAAACTCTTCGGCCCGGTAACCGCCAAATACCAGATGGGTGTGCGAATCGACAAAACCCGGCAGCACGGCCTTATTGCGGGCATCGACCACATCAAAAGCAGATTGATCCACGTCGGCTTTTTTTAACTGCCGATCAATTTCTCGGCTATGGCCGACAGCCTCAATGACACCGTCTTTAATCATCACAGCCCCATTGTTGATGATTTTTAGGTCGGCCATTTCGGGGCCCTTTTTGGCAGCAAACCCGCTGCAGGTCACCAGCTCAGCCGCATTTTTTATGATTATATTTCCGTTCATTGTTTGTCCGTTTCTTTCACCGCAAAGACGCAGAGTTCGCAGAGAATTAAATTTTTTCATTTGCCGCTGAGACGCCGGCAAATGAAAAGGTTTGAATCTGCTTTTTCTATGTTAAATTATAGAATAGCTGCAATTGTTTGCCGTGTGAATCTTATTGCTTAAAATTGCCCGCAGGGCCTGAGGTTTATTTCTTTTCGGCCTCTCACCGAAAAGAAATAAGAAAATACCCTTTGCGCCCTCTGCGTCTTTGCGGTGAATATAAAAATCAATCGGTCAATTACTAACATCATTCCCAAATACGGGCTTCTAGCACCTGCTCCATGGAAAAGCCTTCGAGCCCCAGATAAAAGGCGGCGGTGTCCATCAGCGCTTCCATGGGAACCAGGCCGACGATTTCACTGCCGATCACGTTGACCCCGTAGCGGCGAGCTTCAACTTTGATCAGCTCAAAGGCCCTATAAAGAGCGGTCTGGGTATAATCGGTCAGATTCATGGATACCTGCACCACTCCCCGGTCTTTTAATTCAATGCCGATGCCTTTGCAGTATTTAAGCCCGCCGCTGATGTGCCTGACCTTTCTGGCGATGTCATTGGCAATATCGATGTTGTCGCTGTCCAAGTTGACATTATAGGCCACCAGCGGCATACGCGCGCCGATGGCCGTTGCACCGGCAGTGGGGTGAAGCATTACAGGGCCGAAGTCCGGTTTCCATTCCGGCTGTTTGATCTTATCAGCCATGCCTTCAAACTGGCCTTTGCGGATGTTGGCCAGATTTTCTCTTTCCAGTCGGCTGGCCGAGCGTTCGTACAGAAAAACAGGAAGTTCAAATTTTTTAGCCCCTTCTTGAGCGACTTCCTTGGAAAATGAGATCGCTTCTTTCATGCTGACGTTTTTAATCGGGATAAATGGCACCACATCGATGGCTCCCATGCGCGGGTGCTGGCCCTGGTGGGTGTTCATATCGATGGCTTCGATGGCGCTGCCCATGGCTTCGATGACAGCCGTTTTCAGGGCCTGCGGTTCTCCGACAACGGTAACGACCATCCGGTTGTGATCTTCGTCAGTTTGATAGTCGAGAAGCTTGACACCCTTTTGTCCGCGAAAGGATCCCACAATTTTTTCAATATTTTGTTGATTGCGGCCTTCGCTGAAATTGGGCACACACTCGATGATTTTTTTCATACCAGCCATCTCTTTCTCCTGATTTGTATTATTTTCACCGCAGAGACGCAGAGTTCGCGGAGAGATCATCTCTTTTGATTTGCCGCTGAGATGCCGGCAAATCAAAAACCCTCAGCCGCTTCGCGGTAAATACAATACGTGAATTTTAAGAAATTAGATCATATTTTTTAAGGTGTTTAAATATGAATCCCGCAGGGATGTTGTTTTTTCCTTTCTGGCCTCTCACCAGAAAGGAAAATAGAAAAAACTTTGCGAACTCTGCGTCTCTGCGGTGATTTATTTTTCTAAATCATCAAATGCCTGGGTTACCAGGTCGGCTACCATTTTGTCATCGGCGATGTAGGGGATCGTAATATGGTCGGTGCCTGCACGCACTTTGTTATACTGAATGCTGGTCTCAATAGAATTTAGATTGCGGGCCCACGCGCGGCGGGCAACACCGCCCATCACGTCCCAGGGGATCGCACGGCGGATGACACCATCGATGCGTTCACTGCCATCTAAAACCAGACCGAATCCGCCGTTGATGGCATTGCCGATGCCTACGCCACCGCCGTTGTGCAGAGCCACCAGACTCATACCCCGGGCGGCATTGCCGGCATAGCAGTGAATCGCCATATCCGCGGTGATATTACTGCCGTCTTTGATGTTGGCGGTTTCCCGGAAAGGCGAATCGGTGCCGCCGGTATCGTGGTGATCACGGCCCAGCATCACCGGTCCAATCTGACCCATGCGGACCATCTCGTTGAATTTCAATGCGATGTTCATGCGCCCCATGGCGTCCTGGTACAGGATACGTGCTTTGGTTCCCACAACCAGCTTGTTTTTTTCAGCATCGCGAATCCAGATATAGTTATCCCGATCTTGAAAGCGCCGTTCGGGATCGATACATTCCATGGCAGCCCGATCTGTTTTGGCCAGATCCTCATCTGTGCCGCTCAAGCAAACCCAGCGAAAGGGGCCATAGCCGTAGTCAAACAGGATCGGTCCCATGATGTCTTCGACATAGGATTGGAAGACAAACCCGTCGATGGGATCTTTGCCGTTTTGACAGATCTCCTGGACGCCGGCATCAAAGACCGCTTTGAGAAAACTGTTGCCGTAATCAAAGAAATAAGTGCCGCGATCGGCAAGAGTTTTGATCAGCTCATAATGGCGTCGCAGCGTGGCGTCAACCATTTCTTTGAATCCGGCATGGCCGGAGCGCAGCAGCTCGGTGCGCTCCTCAAAGGAAATCCCTTGAGGGCAATAGCCGCCCTCATAAACTGCATGGCAGGAGGTTTGATCCGACAGCAGGTCGATTTTGATATTGTGGTTGACAGCATATTCGAGCAGGTCGACCACGTTGCCGTAAAAAGCAATCGCCATGCTCTTTTTCTGCTGCTGACATTTGGCTGCCACCTTGAACGCTTCGGCCGGATCTTCCGTTACGCGGTTGACCCAGCCTTGTTCCAGACGGGTTTCAATCCGGGAATAATCGACCTCGGCGATAATCCCCACGCCGTTGGCAATTTCGATGGATTTGCCCTGGGCGCCGCTCATACCCCCAAGGCCGGATGTGACAAATAAACGCCCGCTCAAATCCTGATCGGCCGGGATGCCGAGTTTGTCACGACCGGCATTCAAGATGGTGCTGTAAGTACCATGCACGATTCCCTGGGGACCGATGTACATCCAGCCACCGGCAGTCATCTGTCCGTAGTTGGAGACGCCCAAGGCTGCTGCACGGTTCCAGTTTTGGGCATCATCAAAACAGCCCACCATCAGACCGTTGGTGATGATTACCCGCGGTGCCTGCGGCGAAGAAGCGAACAACCCCAGCGGGTGGCCTGAATCCATCACCAGGGTTTGTTCCTGGTTGAGGGTTTCAAGGTATTTTTTGATCAGATGATACTGCATCCAGTTCTGGCAGACCTGACCGGTTTCACCGTAAGTCACCAGCTCATAGGGGTATAGGGCGACATCAAAATCCAGGTTGTTGTCAATCATCACCTGAAACGCCCGGCCTTCGATACAGCTGCTGCGGTAATCATCTATTGGCCGGCCTTTAATATGGCCCAGCGGGCGAAATCGATATCCGTAAATTCGGCCCCGGGTCAACAGTTCCTCTAGAAACTCAGGTGCCAGCTGTTGATGCCATTTTGGTGGGATGTAGCGCAGGGCATTTCTTAGTGCCAGCCGGGTATCTTTGGGGCTGAGTGTAAATTGGCGGGCCGGTGCGCGGCGGATCCCCTCCACAAATGGCGGCATCTCCGGCAGTTCAGCAAACACATCCTCCAGTTTAATCGTCATTGCATTTGAAATCGCGACATTATCTTGCATGGCAATTGTCCTTAATGCTTGCTGTTTTTTGTTATGCCCAAAACCTCCCGGCAATAGGTAATGCTGCGTTCGATGGTCTCTTTTTCCATTCTCAAGGCCGTTTCCATATCATCCAGCGGGATGTCCATCTCGGTTTCAATATTAATGCGATTCATGGCAGATTGGGTTTTAATGATGTCATAGGCGCGTTGGATATCAATGTCGCCCTCTCCGACGGCAGTGCCTGTAAGTTTGAATCCGTACCGTTTAAATTCGATGCGGTCATCCCGAAAATGATTCGTAAAGGCGCGCGGCGCCAGGTTTTCAATGGCCACCATCGGATCTTCCATGACCATCAAGGCATTGACCGTATCAATGCAGGCGCCGACCCGCGGGTGGTCGACCCGGTCCAACAGCCAGAGGATTTCTTCAGAAAAAGTGTCGCAATGATTTTCCACTGCGATTTTGATGCCGGCGGTCTCAGCGGCGGGAGCGATTTGCTTCAACTGGGCGGCAACGAATTTGATTTGAGCCATAACTTCGGGATGGAATCGACTGGCTGCTACCGGTCGCGGACGGATGAGGTCCATTCCGACCTTCACAATATCCGCGCCCAGAGAGCTGGCTGTGGCAATCCCCTCTGCCAGATCGTGTTGAATGCCAATCCCCTGACCACCAAGGTCCATGGAAAAATTGTATTCAAGGTAGAGATTGTGCTCGCGAGCCGCCGCACCGACTTCTGTGAGATAAGAAGTTTCCAGATTTTCGAGAACCCCGTCATCTAAATGCAGACCGTCAAGACCCCAGCGAACCGCCTGCTCAAAAAGCTCAAAAGTGCTCAACTGCCGGGGCCAGGGGAGTTTAAAGTCGGCCCAGGCCTGTCCGATGCCGTGCAGATAAAGGCTGTATGTGTGTAATCCAAGAAGCATAAAGCTGCTTTTATGAATCGTTTTTGCGCAAGACAGCTGCCGGTCCACATCCGATTTGCGTAACCAGGGAAACATCTGGATTGCAGCTGTCTAACGGGATCATCTTAATGGCCTCAACCGGGCATCCGGTGCTGCAGACCCCGCAACCGCGGCACAAATCTTTGTTAAGGTGAATGCTTTTACGTTTTCTATTCGTCGATGGCAAGTGGGCATTAGGGTCAGGTTCAATTTCTTTGGCGGTAAAGGCGTTGAACGGACAGCGTTTGGCGCACAGGCCACAGGCGGTGCACTGGTCCGTCAGATGTCGCGCCACATAGCGCGACAGCGGCCAGATATTTCGAGCATCATAGCGTTCTGCCAGGTCAGGGTGGACGCAGCAGTCTGCGCAGCAATTGCAAATAGCCCCGCGAATAAGGCCCTCTTTGGTTAATGCCAGTTCCGCGGTTTGCATGAGCCCATTTCTATTGGCCAGGTGCATGATTTCTTTCGCCCTGGAGGTTGAAATCTCCCAGCCGAGATTGCGATCATTTTCAAACCGCAGGCAAGTATAGACAGTTTGACTGCAGCCCTGCTTCATAGATCTGCAGTTGCAGGGTAGAAGATAAATGTGGTTGACGCTTTCCAGCAGGGCCTCACCTTCTTGCAGGAGGATATATTCGGCATACATGTCAGACAGATCTCTGGGATGGCCTTTTTGCATGCGATGGACGCTATCCTGGTAGTGCCGCTCCGAGTAATTCCATTCAACGGCGTTGAGGTGCTCACGAACCCTTCCAGGAATGTCTTTCCAGCCTTCGAACATGGCCCAGATATCATAGCGGGTGTGCAAATCGGCAGGTTCGTAGCAACCGTCGCTGCTTCGGTTAATGACACCCCGCTGATAGCAGCGCTCTAAAAAAAACGACAGGTTATCCTGTCCAGCCATTTCGACGGTGCCCCTGAATTTTTGCGCAATTTCTGCTTCCCCCATGGAACGTCCGGCAAGCATCAGAACCAGATCGATCTCTGCATTTTCAAAAAACCGATCCAGCCATGGTTTCATCAGGTCCGGGATGCTAAAGATTCGGCAAAAGTCTTGTATATTACGAGGATCGGAATTCATTTGTTTGATGGCGCCCAAAGCGGAAACGTCACCCCTATGGGCCAGAAACAGGGTAAGTGGTTTAAATAAGGTTTAATTTTGCGAAGGATAGCTTGTATTGAGTGTCGTTTCAAGGTAATATTTGACAACGGTCATCATAAAAATTTATCCTGCGATCGGCATCTACTTCAATCCATGAGGAAAAAAATGAAGAACATATTCCTGGGTGTGGAAGGAATGACCCTGGAGCATCTGATAGCCATTGCGCGGTCAGGTGTACAGGTTCAGCTGACTGCCGATGCTGAAAAGCAAATTCAAAAGAGCCGTCATCTGATTGAGCGCTGGGTACAGGAGGAGCGAAAGATATATGGCATCACCACTGGATTTGGCGCCCTCAGCGATGTATCGATTTCAAAAACAGATACGCGTCAACTTCAAAAAAATATCCTCATGAGCCATGCTGCCGGTGTCGGCAAACCCTTTGATGAGGAAACGGTCAGAGCGATTCTGGCATTGCGCATCAAGGATCTGGCGAGAGGTCATTCCGGTATTCAGCTATCAACCGTCCAACAGCTGGTTGCGCTTTTGAATTGGGGGGTGTGCCCGCTTATTCCTGAAAAAGGCTCGGTGGGCGCCAGCGGTGACCTGGCCCCGCTGGCCCACCTCGCGCTGGTTCTCATCGGGCAAGGAGAGGCTTCTTTCAAAGGGCAGCGGCTCACCGGGCGACAGGCGCTCAGTAAATGCGGTCTGAAGCCATTACAACTGGAAGCCGGCGAAGGCCTGGCGCTGGTCAACGGCACCCAGGTGATGACGGCCATCGGTGGATTGGCGGTCGATGATGCCGGTCGGCTGGCCAAATTGACCGATATTACGGCGGCCATGAGCCTGGAAGTGCTAATGGGCAGCCGTACAGAATTTGATCCTAAAATTCACGAGGTCAGGCCCCATCCCGGCCAGGCGGCCGCGGCCGATAACATGGCCCGCATGACCCAAAACAGCGAAATCATCACATCCCATAAGGATTGCAGCCGCGTCCAGGATGCTTACACCTTAAGGTGCTCACCTCAAGTTCATGGCGCCACCCGGGATGCGATCCGCTATTGCCGACAGGTCATCGAAACCGAGATGAATTCAGCCACAAATAACCCGCTGATTTTTCCAGATGACGATACCTTTCTGCTGGGCGGCAATTTTCATGGCCAGCCGGTGGCTTTGGCGATGGATTTTCTGGCAATGGCCGTTGCGGAACTGGCGGATATTTCAGAAAGGAGAATCGAGCGCCTGGTCAATCCCAAACTTAGCGGACTGCCAGCCTTTTTGGTGGATGATGGCGGACTGAATTCCGGATTCATGCTGGTACAATATACAGCTGCTGCCCTCGTTTCCGAGAATAAAGTGCTCTGTCATCCGGCCAGCATTGATTCGATCCCCACTTCAGCCAATAAAGAAGATCATGTCTCGATGGGCACTATTTCGGCACGCAAATGCAGAGAAATTGTTCGCAATACCGAAGATGTGATTGCGATCGAGCTTTTGTGTGCCGCCCAAGCGCTGGATTTGTTTACCAATATGAAACCCGGCCAAGGCACTCTGGCGGCTTACCAAGTCATCCGCAAGGCCGTTTCCCACCTTGACAAAGATCGTATCCTTTCAACAGACATCGCCGCCATCAAGCAGCTCATGCGCAGCGATAAGATCATCAAAGCGGTAGAAAAACAGATCGGCCAACTACATTAGTATTATTAACGCCATCGCTTTACCATTCCCTAATGCCTTACTTTATATATTTTCGGAATGTTGGCGTATGTGTTCATTGAATTATCGGCTAATAATGAATCAATTTTTTGAACACTTCATTACGCCATCACTCCAGTACTTACCTAATCAATAAAACCGGTCAGTCCAAGAAACCTTTTTAAGGTCTTTTTTAACTTATCTTTTTTTGAAGAAATTTATTGAGACAATCTGATTAAATGCCGAACTACTATTTAAGGCCAGGTGCGTATTCTTTCTTGACACGCATTTGGCAATTCTCTAAGAATAATTGTTTTATGCCGGATATATGGTGATCATCGGTAACTTTTGAACCGAAAGGCGCTTTATCTGATACATGAGCATATTGGGAAACACTCTGGAAGTTGATTTAACCGCCAAAACCTGGAAGCTTGCCGAATATCCACAGGATCTGGCCGGCAAGTATCTGGGCGGGCGCGGTTTCAATGTCCACGTGTTATACGATCAACTGCCGGCCGGCGTCGACCCGCGGGGCCCTGAAAATCTTTTGTTGATGTCTTGCGGTTTGCTGACCGGCACAGCGGCACCGTCGTCTGCCAGGCTCCATATAAATGCCCTCTCACCGCTCACCGGAATTTTAGGCAGTTCCAACATCGGCGGCAATTTCGGCCCCCGCTTGCGATCCAATGGCATCCAAAGCCTGATTTTACGGGGAAGGTCGAGCAGGCCTGTATACCTGTTGATTGACGGTGACAGCATCGAAATCCGCAATGCCAAATCCCTGTGGGGCCTGGATACATGGGAAACCGAGGAGCGCTTAAAAGCCAAGCTCGGCAGCCATAAAATAAGTGTGCTGACCATCGGACCGGGCGGGGAAAATGGTGCTTTGTTTGGCTGCATTATGTCCGATCGGGATCATGCGGCCGGACGAACCGGTATGGGTACCGTGATGGGATCCAAAAATTTGAAGGCCATTGTGGTCAAAAAACAAAGATCCCGCAATTTGTTTGATTCAAATGATCAATTTACTGAAGCCGTCCGACGCTATATCTGGCAAATTCAGAATTCACCCCATTATGCCGGCATCTCCAGACACGGCGGCGCCGGTTATGTCGAGTGGGCGGATGATCTGGGAATCCTGGCAACGCATAATTACCGGCAAAACACTTTCGAAGCCGCCGGCCAAATCGACGGCAAAAAATTAGAGGATCAGATCACCCGCAGACGCAGCTGCCATCGCTGCCCGGTTCACTGCAAGGCCGATATTAAATTTAAGCACGGCAAATATAAGGGGATGCGGGCGGTGCGCCCTGAATTTGAGCCCATGCTTTCGCTGGGGTCCAAGTGTGGCTTGCGCGACCTCGATACGCTCGTCTTTTTAGACAATCTGTGCTCGCGGCTGGGGCTTGACAATATTTCCGCCGGCAGTGTTATCGCTTTTGCCATGGATCTTTTCGAGCGGGGTATTATCTCGTTGAAGGATACCGGTGGACTTGATCTTGCCTGGGGCAATGGCGATGCCATGGAGACATTGATCCGGCAGATGGCTGCGGGTCGGGGTTTTGGCAAGATTCTGGCACAAGGTGTGCTTCGGGCAAGCCGCGTGATCGGGCGCGGGGCCGAGCATTACGCCCCCCACGTTAAAGGACTGGAAATGGCCGGCTACCACCCGGATAACATCATGGGAACGGCTTTGGGATATGCGGTTGCCAGCCGGGGAGCGGATTTTAATGATGTTTTTGCCACCCTGGAATACAAGTGGCTGCCGGACGAGCAATCCGAAGAGCTAGGCGCTCCCAAAGCGTCCGACCTCAAATCCATTCATGGTAAGGCCGAGCTGGTCAGAAGGTCCAGTATCATGGGTACGGTGCTGGACGGCCTGGGTCTGTGTAAGGTGCCGGCGCTGTGTCTGATCTGTGCCTATGATCTGGTGGGGGAGGCTGAGTTGACGGCCGCCATAACCGGCTGGCCGGTGGAAGCTTCCAAGCTAATTGTCAGTGGCGAAAGAATCGTCAATCTGGAACGATTGTTCAACCTCAGACACGGTGCCAGCGCAGCTGATGACCGGCTGCCCGACATGTTTTTTGAAAAAGACTACAACTCCGGTGAGGCGCCTTCCAAACCCCATGCCTGGATGGAACCCATGATTCAGGAATTTTACGATGTCATGGGCTGGAACGCTCAAGGTCAGCCGACGCCAGAGAAGCTGGCGGAACTGGGTATATATTCGCCTCAATACCATAAGCATTCTGCGGCCTAAAAGGGTTGAGCCGGCCTGCAATTGAATCCAAGACCTGTTTGCGGTGCTGCCGGCAGGTCAATGTTCTAACCACCACATTCTTTCCTTTTTAATTGATTAACGCAGCAGTTCAAAACTTAAGGAGGTTAAGATGATCCAGTCGTCCTTTAGAGATAACCGGTCTGTATTTTTCCGTGTTCTCAGTGATGACCAGATCTGGGAAATTCAACGCGCTGCCTTTGACATCCTGGAAAAGACCGGCGCCAAAGTGCTCCACAAAGGGGCCCGTAAAATGCTCAAGCAGGCCGGTGCCATGGTAAGGGGTGAAATTGTAAAAGTCCCCGAATATATTGTGCAGGAGTGCCTGGAAAAAGTTCCTAAGGGATTTACCATCTATGATCGGCAGGGACAGCGTGCCATGGAGGTCGAGGGGCGCAAAAGTTATTACGGCACCTCAACTGCCAGCCCGCGCACCAAAGACGCTTTGACCGGTGAGATCCATGAAACACGTGTCATTGACATTGCTCACGGCGCCCTCGTCGCTGATGCACTGGCCCATATCGACTGGGTGATGCCCATGGGTTCCAGCCAGGATGTCCCGGCCATTGCGGCCGATTTGCACGAGTTCGAAGCCGCGGTGACCCACACTACCAAGCCGATTGTTTTTATTGGATATTCAGCTCACGGCAGTGAGCTGGTGTACGAAATGGCTGCCGAGGTGGCTGGCGGTATGGATGCCCTGCGGGAAAAACCTTTTATGATATCATACCCGGAGCCTATCACACCACTGGTGTTTCCGGAGGAACCGGTGGATAAAATGTTTTTATCTGCCGATCTTTTTCTGCCCCAGGTTGTTGCCCCATCTCAGCAGTTAGGTGCTACAGCCCCAGTTACCCTGGCCGGCACAGTGGCACTGGCTGTTGCCGAAGGCCTGATGAGCCTGATCCTCATACAGCTGCGCAATCCTGGGACGCCTTATGTTATGGGATGCAATGTTTCCGGATTTGACATGGCCACCTCGACAATGAGCATTGCTGCACCTGAAATGAGTCTGGGTTTGGCCGCTCAGGCTGAGGTGGTTCAATCATTCGGGTTGCCCACCTGGGGCCTAGCCGGTTCCACCGATTCAAAAACCATTGATGCCCAGGCGGGCATTGAAAGCGCCTTTTCCATCCTGGCCCAGGGGTTGGCTGGTCTGAACCTGATTCACGATGTGGGCTATATGGATATGGGAATGATTTGCTCTGCGGAAATGCTCGTTTTAGGAGATGAAGTCATTGGAATGGCCAAGCGCTTTATTCGCGGTATCGACGTGTCCGTCGAAACATTGGCCCGCCATGTGATGGAAAAGGTCGGCCCGGGGGGGCATTTTCTGCAAGAGGATCACACCTACGAACACTTTCGCAAAGAGCTCTGGATACCGAGCCTGATGGCACGCCAACCCTATGATCTTTGGTGCGAGCAGGGTTCAAAAGATATGAGCCAGCGAGTGGCCGAAAGGGTCAAAAGCATCATAGAAACACACAAGGTGCCGCCCTTACCTGGCAAGACCCTGGCAAACCTTGAAAAGCTCAAGATCAAAGGCGAAAAAGAGCTGACTGAGGCGCATGCCGGCTAACACCTGCCGGTGGGATAAAATTGCGGCTGCCACTGACCAAGTCCGGCGGTTCCTGTATTCGATATACAATCAAACCTGTCTGCAATAAGCACGATGGGAAGTTGTGATATCAATTTTGCCCAACAGAATCACCCTGCTAATGACCAACAGGTCCATGCCCTATGAACTTGAAACCGAAAAGCTGAACACCTGATCGGATATCTTGACAGTTGTCCGGCGGTTTTATACACATGATAAGATATTAAACAGCATTTATCTTTTCCAAACGTGACTTTACGGAAGGAGGACAACATGAAGATTCTGGTGGCTTATGACGGCTCACAGGTGGCTGAAGATGCAGTCAAGGTGGCCCACAAACACGGGCAGGCATTTAAAGCCGACATTCATATTATCACTTCATTGGAACAAGGTCCTGATTTGAAAAAAGAAGATATCGATAAAGCTGAAAACAAGCTGGAAAAGCTAAAAGCGGCCTTTAAAGCGGATAATATCCCCTGTGTTACGCAAGCCATCGTCAGTGTCCGGTCGACTGGAGAAGACCTGGTCCAATTTGTAAAAGACAACGATGTGGATGAAATTATCATCGGCGTCAGAAGAAGATCAAAGGTTGGAAAATTGGTATTTGGCTCCACTGCTCAGTATGTTATCCTGGAAGCACCCTGCACGGTTGTGGCGGTCAAATAGAGACACAAAACCCACTGCCTACTAAGGTCGCAAATTTCTTACATTGTTAGTTGATCATCAAAACAACATCAAACTGCTTGTCACTGCGATTCGCAATTTATTTACAGGGTTTGACAACCCGCAGCTAAATTCCCTCCTGGCAGATTGGCCATCCGAAATTGTTGTGAAACGTTTTATTCGTCCGCGTTCTCTTCCTGTTCTTTCCTGGATGCCGGCGGCCGTCACAGCAGCCGAGAAGCAAACTGAGTTTATGGTTCGCATGCTTTACTCCTTGGCAAACCACCTGAATTGGGGGCAAACCTATGCAGCGCAGGATTGTGGTGCTGATTTTCTTGAGAGGTATGGTTGGACGGAGTTTATCGGCTTGCGGGGTCCCATCGCCAGTGATCGGATGGCCTGTGGCATTTTGTTTTTGGGACCTGAAATCAAATATCCGCGGCACAGCCATGAGGCGAGAGAAGTATACGTGCCCCTGACGGGGCCAACTTTGTGGCAGCGCGGAGATCAGGATTGGGACTATCGCGCCCCTGGCCAGCTCATTTTTCATGCACCCTGGGAGCCGCATGCCATGCGAACGGAGACCGCGCCTTTGTTGGCGATCTATCTTTGGCACGGGGGTAACCTGGTCCAGAAATCACGCATCGATTAGATGCGCTTGCAGCCGATTCGTCGCCGCCACTTGACGAAAATGATCGTAAAATGACCCCGTTGATCTTCAATGCCGCGCGTGGATCCGTTCGGAGTCATCCGGCACATGGATGACGGGCTCCACCTTTTTCAACTCTTCAATTGGAATATGACATTTGATGACGTGCCGATCCGTCACAACTTGCTCCGGCGGCGGATCATTATCACAAATATCGCCGATTTTCCGATGGCAGCGGGTGCAAAAAGGGCAGCCCTTGGGCGGATTCATGGCGCTGGGCAGGTTTCCCTCCAGTACGATCTCACGCTTGGTCACTTCAGGATCGGCTATCGGCACCGCCGATAACAGTGCCTCAGTATACGGGGAATAGGGTGGCGCGAAAATCTCCTCCGTAGTGCCTCTTTCAAGTATATGACCAAGATACATAACGACAATGCGATCCGACAGGTAGCGCACGACACTCAGATCATGGCTGATGAAAAGCAGCGTGGTTTTTTGTTCGCGCTGAATTTCCATCAGCAGTTCGGTTACAGCCGCCGCCACTGAAACGTCCAGGGCAGAAACCGGCTCATCGGCGATGACCATACTTGGGTTTCCGGCAAATGCCCGGGCGATACCGATACGCTGCTTCTGACCGCCCGACAGCTGCCGGGGTTTTCGGAAATAAAAATCCCTGGGCAGTTTGACCGTATCCAGCAGGGTC
The DNA here is from genome assembly GCA_030066985.1 of Desulfobacterales bacterium. Lineage (NCBI taxonomy): Bacteria > Pseudomonadati > Thermodesulfobacteriota > Desulfobacteria > Desulfobacterales > Desulfobacterales bacterium. The sequence continues at coordinate 57,049 of JASJAN010000032.1, read as the reverse complement.
ATGACGCGATCAAAAATTTTCTTTTTATCCTTCTCGACGCCAAATTTCTTGATCACCCGTGATATCTGGCCACCAATGCTGTGGCTGGGGTTCAAGGTGTCAAACGGATTTTGAAATACCATCTGCAGCGAACCGATCTGTTTTGCGCTGCGGTCCCGAACGGCTATTTCCGAAAGATCTTTGTCTCTGTGACGCACCTCGCCGTCAGTACCTTTCTCCAAACCCATCAGCACTTTGGCAAATGTTGATTTACCGCAGCCGGATTCGCCGACGATGGCGACGGTTTCACCCTCCCTGGCAGTAAAGTTCAACTCCTCATTTGCCTTGACATAACGAACGCGCTTGCCGCTAATCAGGGCCCGCAGCGAGCTGTCACGAACCTCGTAGTACTTCTTCATGTGATCGACTTCAAGCACCCGTTTACCGAGTTCAAGCGCTTCTTTGGCTTCACCACCCGGCGCCTCTAAGTGATGATCGATTTCCTTATAGCGTAAGCATCGCACGCGGTGGTCGGCGGCGCTATCGACAACATGCTCCATGGAGATATGTTCCTGGTCACACAACCCGGGCTTAAAATGATCACAGCGCGGATGGTAATAACAGCCCTGGGGCCGTTCGAAAGGCAGTGGGAGCTGGCCGCGAATCGGTTTCAACGGAGCAGCATTCTTGTCAGCTGTCGGCAGCGGAATGCATGCAAAAAGCCCATGGGTATATGGATGCCTTGGCCAGGTAAACAGCGAGTCAATGGTTCCTTCTTCGACGACTTCACCGGAATACATCACGAATACCCGATCACAGGTTTCCAGAATGAGCCCCAGGTTATGGGAGATATAGATCTGCGAAGTGCCGAACTTCTTGCTGATATCGGCCACCAGTTTGACGATGCCGGCCTCTACGGTAACATCCAGCGCGGTAGTGGGCTCATCCAGCAGTAACAGCGATGGGTTCGACAGAAGGCCCATGGCGATAACAACGCGTTGCTGCTGGCCACCCGATAGTTGATGCGGATATGAGTCCATAATCCGTTCGGGATCCGGCAGCTTGACATCCGCCAGCATCTGCACCGATCTTTGCCGCGCTTCATCCTTGGAAATATTTTCATGCGCCAGCGGCACCTCCATCAGCTGGGTGCTGATCTTGAGGCTTGGATTCAAAGAGGCAAAGGGCTCCTGATAAATCATCGCAATTTCTGATCCGCGAATACGGCGCAGCTCAGATTCCGACATCTGGTTTAGATCGCGGCCTTTAAAGGTGATACTGCCGCTTTTGATACCGCCGTTACCGCCCATGTACTGCATGACTGCCATGGCGACGGTGGATTTGCCGCAGCCCGATTCGCCGACAATGCCGATGGTTTCACCGGGCAGTACCGTCAGCGAAAAATCCACCACCGCCGGGATTTCTCCTGCCCGGGTATAGTAAGAGATGCTAAGGTCTTTGCAGATCAGTACCGGAGCTTGATCGTCATTCATAAATATTTTACCTCCTAATCACGCAAAGAGATTTCCCGCAGGCCGTCCGCCAGGAGATTAAACCCCAAAATCAAAGAGGAAATGGCGATACAGGGAAACAGCGTCATGTGTGGAAAGGCCATGGCCATCTGTCGGGTTTCATTTACCATGCCGCCCCAATCCGGGTCCGGTGGCGGCAGACCCAGGCCCAGAAAACCGAGCACACCGATGGTGATAATAACGTAACCCAGTCGCAGGCACGCATCGACGATCAGCGGGCCGCGTGCATTCGGTAGAATTTCGACCAGCATCACCTTCCAATCGGATTCGCCTCTGGTTTGCGCTGCTGCGACATAGTCACGATTGCGCAGATCCAGCACCAGGCCGCGCACAATACGCATGATTCCCGGTGAAGATGCAAACGTGATGGCAATAATGATATTAATCCCGGATGCGCCGATGACGGCAATGATGATAATATACAACACCAGCACCGGAAAGGAGAGAATGATATCAGCCAGGCGAGACAAAACATCATCTACCCAGCCGCGGCGATATCCGGCTAATAGCCCCATCAGAATACCCACCGTGTAAGCGGAAAGGGTTGCCAAGGGCGAATAGATTAATACCGTGCGCGAACCCCAGATAATACGGGATAAAATATCGCGACCAATATGATCGGTACCGAGCCAGAATGTGCCGCCTTTGGCCGCCACTACCCCCGGTTTGGCAAACGGCTGAATAGACGAGTTGGGGTCAAAGGGCGCCAGCGCCGGTGCCAGGATCGCCACCACTACCCAGAATAAAACGAGCAATGCTCCCGCCATGCCGACCCAGCTCTCCCGCAAGAGCCTAAAAGATTTCAGTGCTCGCCACAAAGCCGCACCGTATCCGGCAGAAGGCATTTGAGTTGTTGTTGCAGTCGTATTCATCATTTGTCTCCTTAGTGCTTCGACTCGTCATTACATGGACACATAAAAATTAACCCATCTAACACAATCGCTTGCTCAGCACTAAGCCCTGAGTAAGTAAATACGTCACCGTATTTACGCATTGATGGGCTTAGCTAAATCGGATGCGAGGATTGAGGAATGTGTAGCCAATATCGGCCAGGGTTTGGGTGGCCACCGCGACAAAAACCGCCACCATGGCGCACGCTTCCAGAAGGGCAATATCGTTGTTCAGAGAAGCCTCCAGAATCAGCGCACCAAATCCCTTGTAGGCAAAGAAGAATTCAACCACAATAACTCCGGACAGCAGCCAGTTGATTTGCAGCATGATGACCGTAAACGGCGCAATCAGAGCGTTACGCAATGCATGCTTGATAATCACCGATTTGTACGGCAACCCTTTTAGCACCGCTGTCCTTATGTACTGTGAGGTCATGACTTCCGCCATGGATGCCCGGGTCATGCGGGCGACATAGCCAAAATCATAGACCACCAGCACCATGACCGGCAGAACCAGCTGTCGCCAATCGAACCCGCCCGACATACTGCTGGTGCCCGGCAGCCATTTGAGACCGAAGACAAAAAGGGCCGAGAAAAATACCGCACTGGCAAATTCCGGTACGGAAGTGGTTAGAATCCCAAACACCGAAATGGTTCTATCCAGCATTGACCCCTCTCTCATTCCCGATAAAACACCTAACGTCAATGATAGCGGGATCATAATCGCAAACGTCCAGAATCCCAGTATAGCGGTGTTCCATAGCCGCGGCAGCATCACATCAGCGACTGGGCCTTTAAAGCGGATGGACTCCCCCAGGTTGCCGGTCGCAAAGTTGCCCAGCCACTTCACATAACGCAGCATGGCGGGCTGATTGTACCCGTGCTGCTCGCGCCACAGCTCGCGCTGCTCTTCGTTTGAAAATTGGCCCAGCACCCGCGCCGCGGGATCGCCCGTAAGTCCTGTCTCCAGCAGTATAAAAAGAATCAGCGAAACGACAATCATGGTAAAAATCATGAACCCAAAGCGTTTCAACACCAAGGTGACCATTTTTACCCCTCCTGATGCAATCCGGACCCAATTGAAAAAAAATTCAATTGGGAGTTATTCGTTATTTGTTATTGGTTAATGGCTTAAGAGCGATCATACAGCAGTTTAATATCAGGCCATCTTCAAGTCCGAACAACCATTAACCCTTAACGCCGCATTGAGCGATTTGCACTCTGTGCGGATTCTAATTTTCTGGGTGGAAAATAGGCCGGGGAGCGCCGCAGCACTCCCCATGCCCAAACGCACGCTTTTTTAGGCCAGAGAGACCTTATGAAAGCGATAATAGCGGGTCGGATGCATTTCAAAACCGACGACATTATCCCGGACCGCTGTGAATACGGCTCGGAAGAACGGCTGAACCATGATGGCGTCATCCTGCAAAATTTTCTGAACCTTCTCCATTTTGGCCCGCCGTTTTTCAACATCCAAGGTCGATTCCGCTTCGGTCAAAGCGGCATCCCACTTGGGGTTGGCATAGCTGGATTCATTCCAGGGCACACCGGTGCGGTAGGCCAGACCCAGCACCATTACGGCCAGCGGACGGTGGGTCCATGAGGTCAGGCTCAAGGGCGCCTTTGTCCAAATATCCCAGTATTTTGCCGATGGCATCACATTCATTTTAATGTTGATGCCGGCCTTGGCGGCGTCCTCCTTAAGCACGGCCACCGAATCCTGCTCCCAGACGCCGTCGGTATTTCCCACGGCGCATTCTAAATCGATGCCATTGGGGAAGCCCGCCTCGGCCAGCAGTTTTTTGGCGCCGGCGATGTCCTGCTTGAAGGCAGGCAGGGCAAAGTATTCGGGGTGTATCTTGGCAACATGATGGTGCTCGCCAATGATCCCCAAGCCACGGTGGGCGATGTCGAGCTGTCTCTTTGCATCGCAGGTTAACTGGACCGCTCGGCGCACGCGAGGATCGGTAAAGGGTTTCTCGGTGACCTTCATGCGAATGACCCCGGTCTGGGTCGATGGGATCGAGACAACCTTGATTCCCGGGATACTTTTGGCTGCATCCAGGGTTGTCAGATCAATATTGTAAATTCCGTCAACCTGTCTTGAAGCGATAGCCGCCAGATAGGCGCCGGCATCTTCGCCGAGGTCAACAAATCGAATTTCATCCAGAAAGACTTCACCGCCCCAATAGGGTTCTTTGCGTTTTTTCAAGACCGCCAGCTCACCGACCTTGAATGCACTCAGGGTGTAAGGACCTGTGCCAACCGGGTTCTTGGAGAGGTCTCCGCCTTCTTTTTCAAAATTGCGATGCACAATTCCGGTGGGATAGTTGTAAAGGTTTTCAGGAATTGACAGCACCGGCGATTTCAGGTTGATTTGGACCGTATGATTGTCAACTTTCTGAACCGCGTTTTTGATCATACGCTTGACCGGATTGCCTTTTTGATCTACCTCTCCGCTTTCTTCGAGCATGGCATCGAAAAGGCCCAGGTTGGATGATCCGGTTTTGGGGTCAAGCCAGCGGGTAAAATTAAATACGACGTCATCGGCATTGAAGTCATCGCCATTTGACCACTTAACCCCCTTACGTAAATTGAAGGTCCAGGTTTTCAAATCGTCAGATGCCTTCCAGCTTTCAGCCAAATAGGGTCGCGTAATGTTATCCGGCCCGGTCAAAACCATGTACTCGATAATATGGCGCGCAACCACGGATTTCTGGGTCCATGAATAGGTCGCCGGGTCGGCCATTTCCTGGACCTGCATGCCAAATGTTAAAACACCTCCCTTTTTCTGCTTGGCAGCAAACACTTTGCTCGGCCATGTTATTCCGGCCAATTGACTCGCTGCACCCACAGACATCCCCAGCAACGTGGCATATCTCAAAAATTGACGCCGCGTGATTTTGCCCTTGTCCATATCGATCTTAAAATCGTGAATGGCAGGGTGAACTGTTTCAATGTCTTTCATTACATCCTCCTTTCATGACGTGCATAGGTTGGAAAACGATGAGCAAGGTATTCAAATCCAGTCGATACGATTTTTCTTATGATATAAATAGGATAAAGGAACGATTGCGTGCCCAAAGCACTATTGAAGTTCGGATTTTGGCCGTTTTTAAGTTATGGTGAATTATTATTTGCTTTTCAGCTTGATAACAATTCCAACTTTTGGAGGTGCTTTTTAACTCTGGGGAGATGGTAAAATCGAAAATAAATAAATTATATTCAAAAAATAAATATTTTCCACCATAGAGAATCATCTTAGTACTGTCAAGGTCTAATCTGCCGACAGTCATGCTTGGGAATATATTGCTTATAATGGTGGTGCGACAAGCTCTGAGATATTAAATGGATGCCGTTGACATGATTTTCATGAATTTTCAGATGTTTATCGCCGTAAAATTAAAAGCTGGCTCTAAATGCCTGTAGCCTAATTTTTAGATCGTTCATGGGGGATCTGGTGCAGATGCCACGCTGCCAATTGTGTTTTTGGTAATTTAGTATTATGCTGAGACTAAATATAATCAATATCCTATATCTCGCAGAGCTGCTGCAATTTCTGATTCTGCTGAGGCACCAAAATATCTAACATATCTACGATATGAGATCGCCTTCATGCAAAAATCGCCGCTAATGAAAACGATTGCGCTTGCCGCTATCATTTTTTGTCTTGGCGCTTCCCATGCACCTGATCGCCATAGCTGTTTCCCCAATGCCTGCGGGGGCAAGGGCCAGTATTGCCAAGCGCCGTCACTTAAAATCTGGCACCAATTTTGTGAAAGTACCGGCATGACCGTTAGACCGGCTTCCGGTGTTTACAGCGGAACGTGCTTTCATGAAGCGCCGAATAGAGATCCCTATTACCCGCATCATGGTGTCGTTTTGATCGATAACGTAAATGGCAAGCATCATTTTGGCGGCGAGTTTTCATTTTTTGCAAAAGAAAACCCTTATAAAAATGTAGATGTCATGGCCGCAAAAATGATGATGCCTTGGTTTTATGGGGATGATCATGAAATTATGTGGCATGAAAATTATGCGCGGATCTTGCTCAATTCTGAGCGGGATACCTACGGAAACGTAAATTATTTTTTTAAAAACAACTATGAGGATGATGACATCCTGCTGCTGATCGGTTATTGGAAAGGCGCAGGCTACCGTGTTTTTTGTGAGTTAAAGATGAATGAGTAGCGTCCAGCCCATCCAGGCCGCCCTCCCATAGCGGATCTAGGGGTGCAGAGGGCTACAGGAAGATATTAAAATCGCTTCGAATATCCTTCTCGATATCGGGATCGATTTTGGGATCCACAGGCTTATCGAGGATGACGCGCGCCATGGCCCGCGCCCGCTCGCGAGCTGAAAGACGGCCGTTTTCGATCCATGCTTCCCGCCCGGCCTTGTCGCTGACCCCGTTGCCCTGAAAATACTCAGAGCGCAAATGCTGAAAGGTATGGTCGGACAACAGGTAGTTGCCACCCGGGCCCACGTCGCGGATGGCTTCAAAGGCCAGGTGGTCCGCGCCCGTTGAAATACCCTCCAGGATTTTACAGGCCTGGCCAATGATCTCGTCATCGATCACATACTGTTCGTAAGCGATACACTGCATCGATTCCAGCATACCGGCAGCGTGGTGGATCCAGTTATTTCCGCCCATGGCCGCCAAACCGGTAGTGAAGCCTTTTTCCCAGCCGGCCTGGGCGTCAGGGATTTTGGCGTCAGAACAACCTGAGGTGGCGTAATTGGGCACATCGATTCTTTGACTGAGCTGATGGATTGCCGTTTGCATCATACCGCATTCAACCGCACCTCCCTGGTACCCCATGGTGTGCATTTCCGCCAGAGCTGGCAGTCCACCATAAAGCACGGGAGCGCCCGGCCGGGTCAGCTGATGCACGGTAATCCCGGCCATTACCTCGGCGTGGGTTTGCAGTAAGGTGCCAGCCATGGTCATCGGTGCAGTGGAGCCGCTCATGGGTGCACTGGTAACGGTCGTAAGCACATTGAGTTCTGCAGCGGTGCGCACGTTAGCAGTGGACTGGGTGCAAAACTTCAACGGACTGATAATCATGCAGGCGGCGATCGAAAAGAGCGGTCTGGCATCAAGCGCATCTTTTCCGCCGGCGATTCTGGTGACCATACGGTAGGTATCCCGCAGGCCCTGTTCGCAGCTGCACCCGAACATAATATGCTTGCGGGTGCCCATCATAGCGGCAAAAGCGATGTTAATATCATAATCCTCATGAGGTACATCGTTGGGTGCGCAACAGTTCTGAAAAAAATGGATGTGTTTCATTTCCTCCACGATGCGCGCCACATTGTGGATGTCCTGAAGCACGCTCTGTCGCACTTCGCCGGTATCCAGGTCCAGGACTTTCACTGTGGTGCCTCCGGTTCCAGCATAGACGCGGTCCTTGCCCAGATGAAGATCGTTTTTGTCGTCCCGGCTGTATAAAATAATCTCTCCCGGGGCTTGAGCCACCATTTCCTCGACCAGCCGCGGTGGGAAAAAAATCCGCATGGCCGCCGGATCTACCCTGCAGCCGGCGCGCTTTACCAGCTCGAGCATCTCGTCCTGACCGCTTTCATATGCCATGCCGACCTCTTCTATCAGGCGCAAAGCCTCACTGTGAATCAGCTCCACCTGTTCGGAATTAAGCGGTTTATAGATGCCGCCTGTCATGCCGCCACTTTTCATTTGACCTCCTTCAGGCATCTCGGCAAGATCAATTTCAGCTATCAAGTACAAAAGTCAGGCTCATCTTGCCTCTATGCCGTCTTTTATTCGATTTTCATCCAGAAAGATTAATATCACCAGCACCTAAATTGCCCGTGTCATGTTTAGCGGGTTTTAGCTGTGGCCAGATCCACCAGGCGGGCCGCGCTGGGCGCCTGCTCCAGATGCCAAACCAACTCCTGTAGCGCCCGTGCGCTACCGCGGTCCAGAACCGGTTCCGTCACCATTTGGAATTTTTCAATAAGGTCCTGATCGGTGGGCCGATCAGCCGGAACGCCCCAGCGGGCATCCACCACACCGGAGTCGAAAATGCGACCGTCAGTGGTTGTAATTTGTACCCGGGCCTGGCGATTGGCAGGGTATCCCTTTTGGATCTTTGAATCTTCCACCGGATCAATCTTGGCCATGAAAGCCAGGATTTGCGGATCAGCAATCGTCGGAGGCGTCACTTCCTGGGGTCCGACCTTTCCTTTGAGTATCGCGCAAGCCAGGCCGTATGCCAGATTATACTGCGCCTCCTCAGTATCGCGTGGTGCTGCGCAGGAAAGCTGGGTGGCATCCCGGAAAGAGTGTACTTTGATCCGGTCAATCTGCTCCGATGCAAGACCGTGATCTCTAATCAATGCCAAGGCACCGGCAATTGGCGGGTGCACCCAAAAACAACACGCGTAGGGTTTGTGATACAAGTCCATTATGAGCCAGTCTTTGCCAAGCCCAGCCGTCAGCTCGGGTCCAGGCCCGTCGGCAAAGATAGGCTGGACGCCGGAAAATCCCCTGCCGGCCATCAAGATAGAACTCATGGCGACCATGGCCCCCCAGCCGATGCTATCCTTGGTCATCGCGGCCACCTCGATACCCTTCATCATCGGCGCGATGGGCGCGAAATATTCGGCGATTCCCATCGCAGACCGGAGTTGTTCGTGATCCAAGCCCAGCATCTTGCCGCCGGCCGCCGCTCCGCCGATGGCACCCCAGCTGCCGGTAGAATGGTAGGTGGTATAGGTGGCATGGCGAATGATTGCGGCCCGGATGGCCAGCTCGTAGCCGGCTACCAATGCCACCAGAAAGTCCCGACCATCCGCTCCAGTTGCCAGTTCCGACGAAGCCAGGAGCACCGGAAGCAGTGCTGCACCGGGGTGCCCTTTGGCCAGGTTGTAGCCGTCGTCCATATCCAGGCCATTGGCGGCAATCCCGTTGGCCAGGGCCGCACCAACAGCAGACACCTTCTTTCCGGTAGACAGCACCGTACAGGCCTCTTCCGGATTGTGAGCAGCCAATTGATCCTGTACAAATGCATGGGTGATCTGCGAGGCAGGTATTTTGCCGCCTGCAACGAGAACGCCCAGGTTATCCAAAAGTGCCCTTTTGCTTTGATGTTGAATGGCTTCCGGCAGGTCGTGCCATTTTGTGTCCAGCAGAAATTCGATGACGCGCTCGTTGCGGTCCATATAACGCTCCTCCCGGTCCTAAGGTCTCAATAGCGTATGCAGCAGTGATGGTTTTTTATAATATGCGCGCTTTAGCCGGGCAGGATGGGGCTGCAAGCTGTGCACGCGTTGTCCTATGCATTGCATTGGCAATGAGCGGTGGCAACAGGGCAACGGCAGGTTATTACTTCAATAACAATAAAGTTGGAATAGATTATATCGGAGCAAATTTGCCTGTCAATAAAGAGATCGGTCTTGCGAATAAAAAAGTTTTTAACCTATGTCCAAATCTTTAGCCCACCTTAAATTCTTCTTAATCTCTACTGAATGTGCCTTGAACACCATTATAAAGCGCACTATTGTAAAATATTGAAGATATGCATTTGAAGGATGCACATTAGAATATGGCAATTCCCTTAGCAGATAGCAAAAGTTTCACTTCCCCCTTTAACTTTAATAAATGAAAGTATCGATATGAAAACCCGCATTGCATTAATTACCGGTGTGGGCAGAGGGCTGGGCTTCGAGCTGACTCGAGAATATTGCCGATTGGGTTGGCGTGTCTTTGGCGTCTTTCGTAATGAAGCTGACGGTCCACGGCTAGCATCGACATTCGGCGAGGCTTTCGTTCCCATCCTGGCAGATCTTCACGATGATTCGGCTGTAAAAAAGATCCGATCTAGCCTCGAGAAGCAAACCGATTACCTATCTCTTCTGATTAATAACGCTGGAATTGCAGGCACGGGTCATTCCATTGAAGAGGCGTCGTGCAGCGAGATTAAAGAATTATTTGAAGTGCACTGCTGCGGAGCGATTCGATGTCTGCAGGCAGCCCTTCCTTTTCTGACAAAAGCTGAGCTTCCAACGGTCGTCAACGTGAGCAGTCGGGTGGGGTCTATTTACAAAGTGTCATCCGGTGATTTTGATCATCTTCCGCTTTCTTATAGTATTCGGATAGCAAAGGCGGCCCAGAATATGCTAAGTGCTACCATCTATCGGGAACTCAGAGAAAGCGGTATCGCTGTGTTTGCGATCCACCCCGGAAGAATCCAAACACGGATGGGCAGCCCGGATGCCGATTTGACCGCAGAGCAGGCAGCGAAGATATTTGTCGGCTGGTTACCAAAAATCAGGCAGGAACGAGACTTCGGGTATTTCGAGGCTGGCGCAGAAGAGCTGCCGTTTTAGCAAGGTCACATCGGCGATAACCGCAGCTCATGTGTGAGGTTATATACCTTCATCTGCTTCGGCATCTGTCCGGGGATCCAGCACCATCGCCATTGATGACGTGTTTTTCATGGGCGCAAAATTAACCTGCTCCGCCGGCTGAATAATTGTGACCCTTTCCTTGTATTTTAAATAAAGGGAAACCAAGGCAAATGTCCCGGTGACCAGCGACCAGTATACAAACAATCCGTAAGGTGTGTCTAATAGCGTCATGGTGATAGATGCCAGTACAGGGCCGAAAATGGCGCCAATGCTAAAACAGAGCAAAAGTGCCGAACTGATGGACACCGCGTCTTTGCCCTCAAAGACATCATTTGCGCGGGCGACTGCCAGCGGATAGACGGCAAATATCAGGCCGCCGAAAATGGCCATTTTAAAAAGAAGCCAGGCGTAAGAAATTCCGCTGTTCATCACCATGCTTAGACTGAGCAATGCCACAAAGCCTGTGATAATGCTCAAAACGAGTGTGCGGTCGAATCGGTCCGAGATAATGCCGATCATCCATTGCACAGCAAAACCACCGATGACCGTTGTTGACATGAACCATGACAATTGAAAAACTGATAAACCGATTTTCGTTCCGAAAACTGGGGCCATCGAAAAAAATGCGCTGTTGACCAGACCGGCCGCAAAACACCCCAGCATCCCGAGAGGGACTTTATGAAAAAGCGCCCGGAAAGTGTATCGCGTGGGCTGTGGTAATTCAGGGTGCACGGATCGCGTTGTAGACACTGGGATTAGGCTTAAGGAGAAAAGAAGCGCTGCAATCCAAAACAATTGCTGGCCGCTGTCATTCCCCAAGTTGAGCAATTGCTGTCCGATTCCGATTCCCATATAGGCTAAGGTCATATAGATGGAAAAGACACGTCCCCGGGTCTGGCTCTGGCTGCATTCGTTCAACCAGCTCTCAACAACCATAAATAAACCGAAAATGGTAATCCCGTTAATAAATCTAAGCATCGCCCAAAAAATAGCGGACATATAAAGCCCGTGCAGGATAATGATGATGGTGGTGGCAGCCGCAAATACGGCAAAGGATCGGATGTGTCCTACCCGCTGAATGAGGCGATGGCATAAAAAATAACCTGTCATCAAACCCAGAAAGTAACATGCCAGCGTAATGCCAATTGTCAGGGTTGAAAATCCTTCCTGGGTCATGCGCAGGCTAAGCTGGGTGCTCAATACCGCACTGCCCATCAAAAAAAACAGGGCGGATGCAAAGAGGGCCCCGAAGGCAAGAAGTGTTGATACCATGCGGTTTATCTTTCTCTATGATTGCCATAAGACCTTATCGGCAATATTGATAAAGCCGCATGGTATTAATGTGTTTGATCTTAAAAATCAACTAAAAAAGCAACCATTACGAACCCGGCTGGTTCTTCATGGTGTGGTTTTTCCAACACTGCTTGACCCTTGTTTTCTACACCGCAGGAGTGCTATGGTTGATACATCATATAGATTTAAAGGCACCTTAAAATTAGATAGTGTAGACTATATTTTTAATTTGAAACGCTCAATTTAGGGTCCTAATTTGAGCGCTTGTCGAGGTTGCCGCAGCTACACGGCAGATGCCGTTTCGCTATAGTTTTCTATGCGGGACGGCATCTAACACAGTAGATGCGGTAAGATCGGCAAGCCCGCAGGGTTTCAAAATGAAAATATTTAATTTGACAGGATTCCTTTTAGAAAAATAGCTTTATTTTTATTTTGAAACGCTCAATTTAGGCGGAGGTAAATATGGCTGCCCAAATGGACGCTCTGGTAAAGTCAAAGTCCGAACCGGGGCTCTGGCTGGAAAAAGTGCCCGTTCCGGAGATCGGCATCAACGATGTGCTCGTAAAGATCCACAAAACCGCGATCTGCGGCACGGATGTGCACATTTATAACTGGAACGAATGGGCCCAAAAGACCATTCCGGTGCCCATGCCGGTGGGCCATGAATTTGTGGGTTGGGTGGCTGAGGTCGGTGACAACGTTCATGATTTTAAGCCTGGTGATCTGGTTTCCGGTGAGGGGCATCTGGTTTGCGGTCGATGCCGCAACTGTCTGGCGGGCCGACGCCATTTGTGCATGCGCACCAGCGGTGTCGGGGTCAACCGCCCCGGCGCCTATGCCGAATATTTAAGCATCCCGGTCACCAATCTCTGGTATTGCGACACTGTCATTCCAACCGACATCCTCACCTGTTTTGATCCGCTGGGCAATGCCACTCACACCGCGCTTTCTTTTGATGTGCTCGGGGAAGATGTTCTCATTACCGGTGCCGGCCCCATCGGCTGCATGGCAGCTGCTATTGCCAAACATGCCGGCGCCCGCTATGTGGTGGTGACCGATGTGATTCCCTACCGGTTGAAACTGGCCAAACAAATGGGCGCCACCCTGGCACTGGATGTGCGCAAACAAACGATTGAAGATGCCCAGCAGAAACTGGGAATGAAGGAGGGCTTTGATGTCGGTATGGAGATGTCGGGCAATCCGGATGCGCTGCGGTCGATGTTGGCCAATATGTGCCACGGCGCCAAGGTTGCCATACTGGGGCTTTTGCCTGCGGATACTCTCATTGACTGGGACCTGATCATTTTCAACGGTCTGACCCTTAAAGGGATTTACGGCCGCGAGATGTATGAAACCTGGTATAAAATGACCGCCATGATCCAAACGGGCCTGGATATCAGCCAGGTGATCACCCACCGCTTTGATTATACCGAATATGAAAAAGCCTTTAAGGTGATGCGTTCGGGCAAGTCGGGTAAGGTGATCTTAAATTGGTCAAATGAAGAGTGACTAGAGTGAACTAAAGTAGGAAGTGACTAAAGTTATGGTGTCGCTGCACTCCATCATTTTATTAAAACGGATAGAATTCCTTAACTTTAGTCACTTTAGCTCACTTTAGGCATTTTAGGCACTTGCTTACTCAACCCTTGAAGCAAATATGAAATGGTGAACGGTTTAAATCCTTAATAATATATAAGGAGAGGCAGTATGTATGGGAATATGAAGGAGCATTTGATCAACGAGCTGGCGCAGATTCGTGACAGCGGCCTGTACAAAGACGAACGCGTCATTGCCGGGCGTCAGGGCGCCAACGTGCAGCTGGCTGATGGCCGGCAGGTGATCAACCTGTGTGCTAATAATTATCTGGGCTTATCGGGCACCCAGGAACTTGTGGATGCTTCCAAAGCAGGCTTAGAGCAGTGGGGCTATGGTTTGTCCTCAGTGCGTTTTATCTGCGGCACCCAGCAACTGCACAAACAGCTGGAGCAAAAAGTATCTGAATTTCTGGGCACCGATGACACGATCCTGTATTCTTCGTGTTTTGATGCCAATGCCGGTCTTTTTGAAACCCTGCTGGGCCCCGAGGACGCGGTTATTTCCGATGAGCTCAATCATGCCAGCATTATCGACGGCATCCGGTTGTGTAAAGCCGCCCGCTACCGTTATAAAAACAACGATATGACCGATCTGGAGGCCAAGCTCAAAGAAGCACAGGATGCCCGTTTTCGTTTAATTGCCACCGACGGGTCCTTTTCAATGGATGGCATCGTTGCGGATTTGAAAGGGGTCTGCGATCTGGCTGACCGTTACGACGCGCTGGTGATGGTGGACGATTCGCACTCGACCGGTTTTATCGGCAAGACCGGCCGCGGCACCCCCGAATACCACGGCGTCATGGAGCGGGTGGATATCATCACCTCGACATTCGGCAAGGCGCTAGGCGGGGCCTCGGGAGGATTTACTTCCGGACGCCAAGAAATTATCGATATGCTGCGGCAGCGCTCGCGGCCCTATCTTTTTTCCAATACCCTGGCCCCCGGCGTGGCCGCCGCGGTCTTTAAAGCCCTGGAAACGCTGAGCGCTTCAACGGAACTGCGCGATCGGCTGGAGCGTAACACCACCTATTTTCGAGAGGGGATGACCAAAGCCGGGTTCAAGATTAACCCGGGAGGTCATCCGATCGTACCGATTATGCTGGGGGATGCCAAAGTGGCGGTGCAAATGGCCGATGCCATGCTGGCTGAAGGTGTTTACGTAATCGCTTTTTCGTATCCGGTGGTGCCCAAAGGCAAGGCCCGCATCCGGGTTCAGATTTCCGCCGCCCTGACCACCGCCGAATTGGATACGGCCATCGCAGCGTTCACTAAAATAGGGCAACAATTAGGGGTCATCTAAAGCCAAGCTATCCCCCAAAATGTAGTTTCCCGGCGGAGGCGCGAGCAACGAGCCGAGACTTAGCCTTTCAGGCGCTCGTTTTCAGGATCGTAATACGGCTTCTGAACCACTTCGGCCGAATACCGCTCACCAAGGATCAATACCTCAAATCTGGTTCCGGGCTTGGAAAGATTTGATTTCACATAGGCCATCGCCAGACTTTTTTGCACCGTATGCCCGTAACCGCCCGATGTGATCCTGCCGACAATTTCGTTTTCGTGAAAAACCGGCTCATCTCCAATGGCATCCGCATCGTCAGCATCTACGGTCATCAACACCAGCTGTTCGGCAATACCTTTATCTTTTTGCTCAATTAACGCCTGCCTTCCCAGGAAGTTACCCTTATCAAAATTGACAAATCGTTCCAGACCGGCTTCCAAAGGGGTGCGTTCTGAACTCAACTCTCCTCCAAGGGTGCAATACCCTTTTTCAAGTCGAAGAGACATCATGGACCTCAGACCAAAATCCGCGATGCCGTGTGCCTCTCCGGCCCGCATCAGGGCATCATATATTTCGCGCTGATGTTCAACGGGATGGTAAAGCTCCCAGCCTAGCTCTCCGGTAAATCCGATTCGCATCGCCATCACTGGAGAGAAGTTTATAAAGATCTTCTGCATGGTGGCAAAAGGGAACGACTTGGTGCTTAAATCCGCATCGGTGAGTTGCGACAATACCTCTCTTGAGTTAGGACCGGCGATAACAAGTGTTCCGTATCGATATGTCATATTCTCGATGGTCACACTGCCGTCTGTTGGCATGAGCCCCATCATCCAGTCAAGGTCATGCCGTTCGGCTGCAGCGGCGGCAACGACAAAAAACCTTTCTTCGGCTATTTTTGTGACCGTGACATCGCATTTTGTAAAGCCCTTTTTATTGAGCATGCAGGAAACCGCAATCTTTCCGGTTTTAACGGGAACCTTGTTGGCGCAGATGTAATTCAGGAAAGATTCCGCGCCGGGGCCGGATACCTCGAATTTGGCAAAACCACTCAGATCGAGGACACCCACCTGCTCCCGTACCACTCCGCACTCCTTGCCCACAGGATCATGCCAATTGGTTCGTTTGAAACTGTTTTCATCGACCGGGTCCATACCTTCGGGGGCAAACCAGGCCGGCCGTTCCCATCCATAAGTCTGGCTGAAACAGGCACCTTTGTCTTTTAAAGTGTCGTACACCGGTGTGGTTTTGGCCTTTCTGGCGGCAAACCGGATTTCATCCGGATACTCAATGGCGTACATCATCCGGTAGGATTCCATTATTTTTTCATGGGCCCAGTACCGGTTGGCATAATCTCCGTAGCGGCGCCCATCAGCTGCGGAAAGATCTATGCTGGGTTCACCCTCGATAACCCATTCAGCCGTGTGCAGACCATAGGCGGCGCACTGGGTGATGCCGAAGCAATGCCCGCAATTGAGATAAAAGTTCCGCACCCCAAAGGCGGGTCCCAGCAAAGGTCCGCCATCCGGAGTGTAGGTGATGGGCCCATTGACCTCCTCTTTGACGCCGCAGTCGCTCATGGCTGGCACACGTTCTATGGCCCCCTTTATAATCGATGCGATCCGATCGAGATCCGGTGTCAGAGCTTGGGAAGCATAATCCATGGGCACACCATCCGGATACCATGATTTGGGTTCCTCTTCATAGGGTCCGATCAGAAGCCCCATTGCCTCCTGGCGCATATAGTAGGACGTATCGGGGTCACGGAGCAGGGGCAGCTGCCTGCCGGATTCAACCAGCTCCGGAACGTCGTCAAACAGAATATGTTGATGCTCCATTGCAATCACAGGCAGGTAAAGCCCGACCATGGCACCTATGATGGGTGTCCACAAACCGGCTGCATTGACGATGATCTCGCAGGTGATGTCGCCTTTTTCCGTATGAACCACCCATTCCCCGGAGGGTGTCTGAGATATATCCATGACCGGATTGAATGTATATATTTCAGCGCCCCGCTGGCGCGCGCCTTTCGCCAGTGCATGGGTGACACTGGCCGGATCCACGTGGCCGTCATTAGGGTGAAATAGACCGCCGACAATACCGCTCGTCTGGATGAGTGGATAGATTTTTTTCATCTCTTCGGGGCCGACCAGCGCCGATTCGATACCCAGCATTTTATCTTTTCCGGCCACATGTTTGTATTCCGAAAAACGATCTTCACGGAGAGCGATGCGCAAACTGCCGGTGGTATGCCAGTCAACCGGCTGCCCGGTCTCCTCTTCCAGCGTTTGATAGAGCCGTACCGCGTAATCGTTAATTTTAGTTGAATTGAAAGAGCGGTGATAATGTGGCACATTGCCCGCAGCCATCCATGTAGATCCCGATGTCAGTTCATTTTTTTCAACCAGTATCACATCGGACCATCCCAGTTTTGTCAGGTGGTATAAGGTGCTGCAGCCGGCAATGCCTCCCCCAATGACGACGACGCGCGCGTGGTTTTTCATCTCTTTACCTCCTTGTGAAGTTCTTGTTAACCTCGATGGTTGTCTACATTTTTGTTTAGCAGAACTTTTTTCTCAGAATGAGCCCTCCATTGGCAAGCAAGCATCGAACAGTAAACAAGTTTATTTATAGGGGTCGTGAAACCATATGCAGCCATAAAAGTGCCTGAAGGGTAAGAGAGCACTATTGATTTCAATTTTTACGGTCATAACGGGAATGAATCAATATCACAGCATTATTAGCCGCAAATAAATCTTGACAACGGTCTCGGTATCCGCCACCGTGTTGATTTAACAGAGTATATATGAGCGGGCAGCAAAAGTACCGGTATGGTTCATTTGTCAAACCATAAAATCAGAAAACATTCAATATCATTAATATAGAATTGATTCATAAATGGGTTAATATGGTTTCAATCAATACAAACCCTGCAGCTATGATACGGCGGGTCAAGATGGACCATAGAAGCTTTAACAGATACCCGGAAAAAAGTCTATCGGATTCAAACCCTTTATGGCGGAGATAAAAGAGAGATTCGAGCGAGCTGCAATTTTTAGTGGCCTGTTTTCTGATAAGGATCGCCCAAACCTGTAGCAAGGCCAATAAAGGAGAAAATCATGCAAAATGATAGGTCCGGCAAGCCCAAGGGGAACGACCTGGTAATCAATGAACAAAACATTCCCTATGAAATGGATAGCGGCCTGGGAGAACGCGCCCGTATTGGGTTGATCGTGTTGTCGAGTGACCAAACGATCGAATATGAAATGCGTCAGATGCTCGATCTTCCGGGTGTATCATTGTATGGAAATCGACTGTACTGCTCACCAACAATCACCCCGCAGACCCTCAAGGATATGGAGAACGAGATCCCGAAAGCCACTCGCCTCCTGATACCCGGGCTGCCCCTGGACGTGATTGCCTATGGATGTACCTCTGGCTCAATGCTCATCGGTATCGAAAATGTGCATGCCCGAATTCATGAAGTGCGCCCTGAAGTCACCTGTACGGTGCCCCTGCAGGCCGCCATAGCTGCATTCCAGGCCCTATCGTCCAGCAGCATCGCTCTTATCACCCCCTACACGGATGAAATTAATCAACGTATGCGCGGATTTATCCAGGACAGCGGTTTTGCGGTCCCGATTATGGGGTCATGGAATGAGCCTCTGGATGACAATGTGGGCCGCATTACACCTGAATCAATCGAGGCGCTGATTCTAAAACTGGGTCGGCCCGATTATGTTGATACGGTGTTCATCTCCTGCACCAATGTGCGGGCGCTTGGCATTATTAAAACTGTTGAAGAAAAATTGGACAAACCGGTTTTCTCGAGCAATCTGGCCCTGGGCTGGCACTGCTTGCGTCTTGCAGCCGTAAATCAGCATCTACCCCAGTTTGGTCGCTTATTTGAAAAAACCTTAGATCAAGCTTAAAGATGCAGAAAATAATATGCAGGTCAAAAAGCACATTCGGTTGCTGTAAGAAGCATTAAAGCAAATTCGGTAAGATTTTCATCAATAAGACCCTGTCGATTTCGTCAAAAAAAATATTTTGCAGGAGATCAAAGGAAACATGAGCTCATCAAAAAGCTATGTCTTTGGACGCGCCCCGGAAGGTACACTTCCAAAAGTTCACAAAGCAGAAGGTCTGTGGATCGAAGATGACACTGGAAAGCGCTATCTGAATGCCAGCGGCGGTGCTGCTGTAACCAATGTGGGGCACGGCCGCCGTGAAATTGCTGAAGCTCTCCATCAGCAGGTTCTGCAGCATGATTACATCCATCCGACCGCATTTGTATCGCCGGTGGTTGAGGATCTGGCGGCAGCGCTCGCACGCCGCGCACCGACGGGAATCGAACGTTTTTACTTTCTTTCGAGTGGCGGCGAGGCGGTTGAAGCGTCTATCAAGATGGCCCGGCAGATACATCTTGCAAAAGGGCGGCCTCAAAGAATCCGGCTTATTTCTCGCTGGAAATCATATCATGGATTGAGTTTGGGCGCTCTATCTGCCATGGGGCGCACCGCCTTCCGCGAGCCATTTGAACCCCTTCTGAGCGAGGTCGTCCATATACCGCCGCCGTATTGTATGCGTTGTTCTTATGGCCTGGACTATCCCGGCTGCCAGCTGCGATGTGCGCTGGCGCTGGATGAAACCATCCAGAATATTGGATCCAATGTCGTTTCGGCTTTTATCGGCGAAACGATCAGCGGCGCAACACTGGGCGTATATGCGCCCCCCCCGGAGTATTGGAAAATCATCCGCGAGATATGTGATGCATATCAGGTGTTATTGATTCATGATGAAGTCATGTGCGGTTTGGGTCGCACCGGTCGCTGGTTTGCCAGCGAACATTACGACATCTGCCCGGACATCGTCACATTAGGTAAAGGGCTCGGTGGCGGTGCGATTGCCCTATCCGCAGTTGGCGTTCAAGCGGAGCATTTCGATGCCTTACAATCGGCGGACGGATTCGTACACGGTGGCACCTATTCGCATCACCCGGTAGCTGCTGCCGTCGGCCTGGCCACCCTAAATATTTTGGAACAAGAAAACTTGGTCGAGCGCGCCGATCAAATCGGCAATGTGCTTGGTAAAAAACTAAAGGACGCTTTATGCGGTCACGATCATGTTGCTGATGTACGCGGTCTGGGAATGTTCTGGGGGCTAGAGCTGGTTGAAGACAAAGCTACGCTGCAACCGTTTAAGCGTGAAACGCAAACGGCAGAGCGCATCTGGCACAATGTATTTCAAAAGGGCGTCATCGTATACAAGGCCTTCGGCCTGGCCGGCAATGATGGTGATGCCATCGTCATAGCACCGGCTTTTACGATCAGCGAAAAAGACATTGACTTTTTAGTGGAATCGCTTGCCCAGGGCATCGCAGAGACCATCAAGTAATCAAGATGTCTCAGTAATTTTAATGCAAAATAAGGAGGATATGCAATGAACGGGTGGATGGGAAAAATTCTCAGGGTTAACCTAAGCAGCGGTGACATCAATGCAGAAGCACCAGATCCGAAAGTCGCCAGGGATTTTATCGGCGGCAGGGGTTTGGCCATCTATTACATGCTCAAGGAAGTGGATCCCAATTGTGATGCTTTGGGAAAAGAAAACAAATTGATCATGACCACCGGCCCTCTAACGGGTACCAAAGCGCCGACCGGTGGACGCTATATGGTTACCACCAAGTCTCCTTTGACAAACGCCATAACCTGTTCCAATTCCGGCGGCAACTTTCCTGCAGAACTCAAAAAGGCCGGTTTCGATGGTATCATTTTTGAGGGCGCTGCAGCTGAACCCGTTTATCTCTGGATCAATGATGACAAGGCGGAATTAAAACCGGCCGTGCATTTATGGGGCAAAAATACGCACGAGACCGACGATGCCCTGCGGGCTGAAACCGACGGCAAGGCCAAAACTGCGGTCATCGGGCCTGCTGGAGAAAAAGGTGTTCTTTTCGCGTCCATCATGAACGACCGCGATCGTGCGGCCGGACGCGCCGGTGTTGGTGCAGTCATGGGCGCCAAAAAACTTAAGGGAGTAGCCGTTCGCGGAACCCAAAAGATCAAACTGGCCAGTGAAGAACGATTCAAGGAAATGAACCAAAAATATCGCGACCGATTTAAAGAAGTCAAAAAGGCCGGGCCCTATCCGCTGACCACCCATGGCACGGCCATTACAGTCGTGGCCACTCAGACGCATGGCGTCTTTCCCACGCGCAATTTCCAGACCGGGCAGTTCGATGAATGGGAGTCCATTTACGGTGAAGCCCTGACCGAGAAATATCTGGTCAAAGCAAAGCCATGCTTTAGCTGCCCAATTGCCTGCGGGCGGGTAACCAAGGTTCCCGACGGTCCCTATCAAGGCGAAGGCGAGGGACCTGAATATGAGACCGTCTACTCACTCGGGTCTGACGTCGGCGTCGGTGACCTGGCGGCGCTCACAAAGGCGAATTACCTGTGCAATGAGCTGGGTTTGGACACAATCAGTATGGGCTCGGCCATTGCCTGTGCGATGGAGCTTTATGAGAAGGGCCATCTCAGCGCAGGCGATATCGGCTTTCCCTTGGAGTGGGGGGATGGCGAAGCCCTGGTGAAATTAACTCAGCAAACCGGCATGCGTGAGGGTTTTGGAGACATCCTGGCCGAGGGCAGCTTGCGGATGGCGACGCGCTATGGACATCCAGAGCTTGCCATGGTTTCCAAGGGCCTTGATCTACCCGGTTATGATCCGCGCGGCACCCAGGGATTAGGGTTAAATTACGCCACCTCTCCTATCGGGGCTTCACACATGCGAGGCGATCTGCCCTATTGCGAGCTCCTGGGCGTTCCGATCAAAATTGATGGACAGAGCTGGGAAGATAAACCACCGATTGTGGTTAAATGGCAAAATGTTTTTGCGCTGATAGATGCTGCGGGTTTGTGCGTTTTTTTCAGTATCCGCTACCTATGTGACCCGACATTGGAAATTAGGCCCGAAGGCATTCTGGACCTTGTTAATGCCGCCACCGGAGCAGAATACGCTTTAGATGAGCTGGAAAAAATCGGTGACCGTATTCTAAATGCCGAACGGTTGTTCCTGATGCGCGCCGGCTTCGATCGCCGGCAGGACAGCTTACCGGCCCGCTTTACCGAGACACCCATGCCCGATGGGCCTGCCAAGGGCGTGGTTTGCCATCTGGATGAAATGCTTGAACACTATTACCGCATTCGGGGTTGGTCCCAGGATGGCCTTCCAACCGAGGAGAAACTCAATGACTTGGGTCTTGATCGGATGTGAGATATAAAACAATGAAAGTGCATGTGGACCTATACGTCAATTTAAAAAAATATGCGCCCGCAAATGAAAGTTCCTTTGACATCCAACTTGAATCCGGGGCGACGGTAAGAAGTGTTCTGGATATTCTTGAAATCCCGGCTGAAGAGAAGGCGATTGTCTTGCTCAATGGGCGTAACGCGGATGAATCCGATGCATTGAAGGAAAAAGATACGTTATCGTTATATTCGCCGATATCAGGCGGCTAACAAGCTTTGTATGAAAATAGATGAGAAAAATTAATTATGTGATTGCACCAGCTTGCACGGGAACCATGAGTAATGTCTTTCAATTATTACCTAAAGCGGAAACAGATCTATTTTATTTCTCATCTATTTTCACCCTATGGGCGAGCCGGAGGCTCCCATATGCTGCGTTATTAAAGACGAGGCATCCGCCTGAGGCGGATAGCCTCGCCCTTAAGTGCCTTGCCTATGGAAACCTCCGCCGCGTACAAAGTCCTGTCAAATGAATGATAAAGGGAATCGTAAACCTATGCCTGAAATAAGTCCGAAACGATTTATGATCTAGTTGAGGGACCGGTGAGCTTTGTGGATTCGGTCGCTACATGAATCATCAGCGACTGAATCGTGCAAACTCATGCCTAAGGGGGCGTACCGACAGAACAAAGCACGTATTTGAAATAACGGGTAAAATATAAAATCAACATCGTGCCAACAAGCCGCATTTAGGTCTTCTGTTGTTCTTTCGTAACGCTCCCTAAGGCATTCAGACAGTGCACGATTTCGCTGCTGATAATTCATTGCGCTATGATACTAGGTTGCACTAAATAACTCCTCGAGCCCTCAGTTAATTACAGAGGGGAAGCAGGCGTAAATGGGTCAAACAGACAAACGCATATTTAAAGGTGTCAAACGAGGGCAGCCGTTTGAGATAGAGGTAGATGGCGAAAAGATCACTGCCTACGAAGGTGAGACCATTGGGGCAGTATTGCTGGCTGCCGATCGCAGGACCCTGCGCTATACCCATAAGCTCGCACAACCCCGGGGGCTTTATTGCGGTATTGGGCTGTGTCAGGAATGCCGTATGGTCATAAACGGAATACCCAACACCCAGGCCTGCCAAACGCTTGCCGCTCCAGGGTGCCGGGTCGAAACCCAGAGAAGCATACCAAAACGGGAATCATAACACGTGAGAACATCCGATATTGTCATCATCGGCGGCGGGCCCGGTGGGGTGGCGGCTGCCATAAAAGCGACCGGGTCCGGGGTGAACGTCACGCTGTTGGATGAAAATGAATGTTTGGGGGGCCAGTGCTTCCGACAATATCAAAAAGGTTTTAACGTCGCCGATCCTGACGCTCTGGGTCCGGATTATACAGAGGGACAGGATTTGCTGCATCAATTCTATTCTCACGCAGATAAAATCCAATATTTAAATAATACCCTGGTGTGGGGGATATTTGATGATCGCAGCCTTGCCCTGGCGCGTAACGGTACCTCATCCAGTTTGCGCTTTAAGCACCTGGTCGTCGCTACGGGCGCCTATGATCGACCGGTTCCGTTTCCGGGTTGGACACTTCCCGGTGTTTTTGCCGCCGGCGGGGCTCAAAAGCTCGTCAAAACAGAACGCGTACTTCCCGGAGAAAACATCCTGCTTGCCGGCACAGGACCCTTACAATTGGTCCTGGCTGACCAGATTATCAAGGCCGGTGGCAATATATCGGCAATACTGGAAACCGGTAATTATGCCAATCATTGGCTGCAGGCATTAAAGGGCGTCTTGGGCAATTGGAATTTTTTAAAAGAAGGCATGCAGTATTGGCGCAGCATTAAAAAAGCCGGTGTTCCGCTGTTGCAAAGCCATATTCTCCTCGAGGCCCGTGGCGATGGGCGTGTCCAGGAGGCGGTGATTGCGGAAGTCGATAAGGATTGGAGACCCAGTTTAAATACCGCCCGCTTCATAAAAGTGGACACCATCTGTTTGGGTTACGGCCTGGTGTCTTCAGCAGAGCTGACGATGCTGGCTGAATGTGAGCACGAATACGATCTGAGACGGGGAGGCTACATTCCGCTGCGCAAGGCCAACATGGAAACCAGCGTGCCGGGTATCTATGCGGTTGGCGATGGCGCCGGCGTTGCCGGCAGAAAAGCCGCCATTGCGGAAGGCTGTATTGCCGGGATTGCGGCAGCCCGCGCTCTGGGCACCATTTCACCGGCAACCGCCGCTGAACAAATGCGGCCTTACCAAAAAAAACTGAATACCATCAATCGATTCCGCAAAGTCCTCGACAACATCAGTCTGCCGCGTAAAGGCCTTTGCGAGCTGGCAACCGACGACACGGTCATTTGCCGCTGTGAAGAGGTAACGCTTAAACAATTAGAAGCGGCGCTGTCGGATGGCAACCTGCGCATAAAAGATGTCAAACGCATGACCCGCTTGGGCATGGGTGCCTGTGAGGGGCGTATGTGCGGGCCGGCCGTTATTGAATTGCTGCGGCATCGGCTCAATGTGGCAGTTGAAGATGTCGGAACTTTAAACCCCCGACCATCGATTAAACCAGTTGCCCTCGGCGTGCTGGCCGCAGACGAAACAAAGCCTGTGGTGTCAGGTGTCAGCGAACAGATGACGGAAAACAGAGGATATTAAATGCTTCCGCAAGAAGCTGAAATCGTCGTTATCGGCGGTGGCGTGGTGGGTTCAGCGATTACCTATTTTCTGGCGCGCGCGGGCAAAAGTGTTGTCCTGATCGAGAAAGGATGCATGGCCGGCGAAGCCTCCGGCGCCAACGCTGCTTTTGTCTGGTCCATAACGCGTAAGCCCGGAATTGATGTCCGACTGGCGATGCACAGTTTCTACGTTCATCGGCAGCTTAAAGCCGAACTGGAAATGGACTTTGAGTATGTGCAGGGTGGCGGGCTGCTCGTAATTGAAGACGAAAATCAACTTCCTTTTGTCGAAGCCCACCTGCAAAAAAGGGCCGACGATGGATATCCGCTGAAGATGATCGATGCCCAACAGGTACTCGAGCTGGAGCCTCATCTGGCAGAGGAAAGGGTCGTTGGCGCTGTCTACAGTGCGATCGATGGCATTACCAATCCTATTTTTCTGGTGATTGCTTTGAACCTACAAGCGCAAAAGAGCGGGGCACAGCTTTTTCACTATACCGAAGTGCGCGACATCGAGGTTGCCGGCGGGCAGGTGCAAGGCGTTGTCACCGATAAAGGCACCATTAAAACCAACACGGTAGTAAACGCCGCCGGGAGCTGGGGATGTTTGATCGGCGATATGGTTGACATTAAAGTGCCTGTGGCTCCCTTTCAACTGGCGATGCTGGTTACCGAGCAATTACCGCCGACAGTATCGCATGCCATAATGGGTGCTTCATATATGGTCGAAGAAGATAGCGGCAAATCGGAACAATTGGGGTGCGGTCTCATTATGAGCCAGCAGAAGGCCGGCAATCTTTTAATCGGTGCTAGCTGGCGCAACGCGGGCTATGATAAAAGAACCTCTCAAGAAGAAATCGAACTCATGGCCAGGGTTAATGTCAGGGCAATGCCGATGCTCAAAGATGTTCGCATCATCCGATCCTATGCCAACTTTTTCCCCAACACCCCGGATGACCTGCCGATTTTGGGTCCGGTCGAGGGGGTTGAGGGATTTATAATGGCCTGCGGCCATTGCGGTCATGGGATCGGCATGGGGCCCGGCTCGGGCAAGCTCATCCAGGAATTAATTTGTGATGGCAAAACTGAGATACCGCTCGATGAATTGAACCTTTCTCGTTTTGATCTGAATACATAATTGAAGGAGGATTACGCGATGTCTATGGCAGCTCAAGGTCAAAGTCTTCAGAAAAAGGCAAAGGAGGCTATTATTACGCTGAATAAGGCTGCGGCAATCCAGATTGCCGAGCAAGCAGCTGCTGAAATAAGCGCAGCCGAATTGCTCGACTTAATTGAGGGCGGCTTTAAGGCCGGTATCATGGTTGTCGGAGATCGGTTCGGCAAGGGGGATATGTTTTTGCCGGAATTGGTGGCGGCCGCTGAGACAATGAAACGAGCGCTGGCAATCCTGGAGCCCAAGCTGCGTGAAAGCCAGGTCACACAGGAGCTAATGGGAAAGATTGTCATTGCCACCGTTAAAGGCGATCTGCATGATATCGGCAAGACCATGGTATCCAGTTTGCTGATGGCCAACGGCTTTGAAGTCATTGACCTTGGAATCGATGTTGCTACGCCGGTTATCATTGAGGCTGCCAGAGATAATGCGGCTGATATGATATGTCTTTCAGCCCTGTTGACCACCACCATCCTGGCCCAAAAGGAAGTCATCGATGCTTTAGAGGAGATGGGTTATAGAGACGACTTCAAAGTGATGATTGGTGGTGCCGCGTCGTCAGAAAGTTGGGCCCAGGAAATCGGCGCTGACGCATATGGTGCGGATGCCCAGGAAGCAACTGAAATTGCAATCTCTCTTTTAACAAAATAAAGGAGGCGTGATTATGCAAACGGCCGTTCCCAAAGTCGACTTACTCGATACAGCAGCCAAAGAGCGCATCCATGAAGCCTCGCTTTCCATTCTGGAAGAGACCGGTATTCAAATTGATTCGGAAATGGTTGCCAACACCCTGCAAGAGCACGATATCCCATGTGAAGTTACCGGAAAGCAAGGTGACCGGACCCTGTGGCGCGTCAAGTTTGCCAGGGACCTCATCACCAAATCACTGCAGACCGCCCCCAAGACCATTACCCTGGGCGGCCGAGAACGGGGACATGATCTTTACCTGGATGGCAAAGGTTCGCCGCATTCCGTTTATTACGGCACGTTGGGCAGTGCCCCGGTGGTGCATGATATTGAAACCGGACAAAGGCGGCTCGGGACCTTAGAGGATCTAGCCCAGTTTGCACGCCTGACCCAGCACCTGGAGCATCTGGATTTTTTTCACGTGTCCGTCATGCCGTCGGATGTTCCGAATGCCGTGGTGGAACTCTACCGCTGGAAGACCACATTTGAAAACACCGCCAAACATTCCATAACAGCGGCGGCCTATGATGTTAAGAATTTGCCTTTCTTACTGGAGATGGCGGCGGTGGTGCAGGGCGGGGAAGATGAACTGCGTCGCCGGCCGATTTTTTCCGCCACCGAATGTCCGATTGCGCCGCTGTTTTTTGCCGAACGCACGGCTGAAAACATCGTTGAACTGGCGCGCGCCGGCCTGCCGTCTATCATCTATTCAGAACCGTTTGCCGGTGCTTCCTCACCGGTCACTTTGGCCGGCACCCTCCTGGTCACCAATGCCGAACAACTGGCCGGGATTGCGCTGACCCAGATAACCAATCCGGGCGCACCGGTCATTTACGGCGGCGTTTCAACGACCATGGATATTCGAACCGGAAACATTTCTTTCGGGTCACCCGAAACAGGTCTGCTGAATGTGGCCACCACCGAAATGGCTCGCTTTTATGAAATGCCGAAAGAAGGCAGCGGCGGCCGAACCGATTCAAAACAGGTGGATTGTCAGGCCGGGTTCGAAAAACAAGGCAATCTGCTGCTGGCCGCTCTGGCCGGAGCCAATCTGAACAATTGTGCCGGAACGCTTGAAAGCAATTATGCGGTCAGCCTGGCTCAGCTGGTCATCGATGACGATATCGCCAAGCGCACCAAACGAATCCTGGCGGGTATGGCTTTTGATGAAGAAACCCTGGCCGCCGATTTGATTAAAGAGATCGGGCCGGGGGGGCAGTATTTAGGCAACCAGCATACCCTGGCCCACATGCGCCAGGAGCTTTGCCTGTCGGATTTATGCAGTAAGGGAACCTATGAAGACTGGGTTAAAAAAGGCAGTCTCAGCCTTGAGCAAATGGCAAAACAGAAAGCCGAAGAGCTTTTGAACTTTTCAGAACCGGCCCCTTTGGATCCGGCCGTGGTCAAGGAGCTGGAAAAGATATTGCGCAGTGCAGAGAAGGCCCATGGGATTGTGTGATCCCTGATCCTGCACAAAACCGATGCGATCCTTTTGAAATAGCGTGTCGCAGACAACTAAACCAATGAAAATCGGTCATGTCATTTTCTGATAGGCGATATGAATTATAAGGTGACTGTGTCCCGATATTTGGGATTTGATCAATAATTGGGTTAGGCCAAAAGCAATGGTGCCCTTCATCCCAAATATCGGGTCACTGCGTTGCTTGGAGGTAAATCATCTGCATATCGCCTCTCAAAAATTAACATGCCCGTTTGACGATTTTTTCGCAGGTGTCCTCTGGACGGAAACGATTTCGTGATAGCCGATGGAAAAAATATCTTTATTAAAAGGACTATTTTAAGATGGAAAAATTGATCATAACCATAGCGCCCACCGGGTCCAAACCTCAAAAAAAACATACACCCCATGTCCCGGTGACAACAGAGGAAATTGTCACCTGTGCCCTGCGCTGCGAGGATGAGGGGGCGTCGATCATTCATATCCACGCGCGGGACAAAGATGAAAATCCGTCGGATGATCCCCAAATTTTTCATGAAATTGTCTCTCGAATTAAAGAGCGCTGCAATCTCATCATCCAGGTATCAACCGGCGGACGGGCCGGTACCGATGTTGAAAGCCGCATGCAGCGCCTGCAAATGCGCCCCGAGATGGCCAGTTTGACAACAGGCTCGGTCAATTTTCCCAATTCGGCCTATGTCAATCCGCCTGACTTGATCGATGCGCTGGCCACAGAAATGCAGCGTCTTCATATAAAACCGGAAATGGAGATATTTGATTTAAGCATGATTAACAATGCCATTGCATTGGGCGAGCGGGATCTAGCGGATCGACCGCTGCATTTCAATTTTGTCATGGGGCTGCGAGGGGCAATGCCCGCAAATGTCGAGCATTTGGTCCATCTATACAGCAGCCTGCCTTCAGGCAGCACCTGGACGGTCTCGGGTATTGGGGCTGCCCAGCTGACCATGAACCTTCACGCTGTGCTGATGGGGGGACATGTAAGGGTCGGCCTGGAGGATAACATCTATTACAGGAAAGGCGAATTGGCAACCAACGAAAGGCTGGTTCATCGGATCGTCCGTTTGAGTGAGGAGCTGGGAAGAGATGTGGCCACACCGGATGAGGCCCGCAAAATTCTGCGCCTGATACCGCGATAGAAAACAGGGCAAGACAGTGATAATGCGGTGATCATTAAAAATTTTAGGGCATCAGCCCCTCTGTCGATCGGGTGTATCCAAAACACATAAAAGGAGGATGATATTATGGGGCATAATATCGGCTTAGATCATCGGTGCGATGTTGTTGTCGTTGGAGGCGGCATTATCGGGTGCACTGCGGCCTATTATCTGGCAAAAAAGGGGTTTGATGTTATTTTGCTGGAATCAGGAGACCTGGCCTCTGGCGCAACCGGTCATAACATCGGCTATATCTTTATGCATACACGAATTCCAGGTCCCCAATTGGATCTGGCCAGCGCCACCCACCAAATCGCCCGGAATTTACCCGATGAACTCGATTACGACTTTGAACTGCGGCAAAACGGCGGTATGATTTATTTTGATAAAGAAGCGCAGCTACCCATCATGCAGGAATTTGTCGAACAGCGTAATAAAGACGGGGTTACCATGCAGCTGCTCGACAAAAAAGAAGCGCTGGAGATGGCCCCTGTTTTACCGGAAAGCACCATCGGCGCCACCTATTGCCCGCTGGATTGCCTGGTTAATCCGACGCTTTATGTCCGTGCCTTTGCAAGCGCTGCCAGAAGACATGGTGCCCTCATCCGTACCGGCACTGAAGTCTTAGCGGTCAATACGGACAAAGATAAAGTAACCGGCGTCAAAACGGCCAAAGGGGATATTGAATCCAAATATGTGGTGCTGGCCGCCGGGGGCCGGACGACTCAGCTAACGGAAAAACTGGGTCTCGCTCTGGGGATATTCACCATGCGGCTGCAGTTGATGACCACCGCACCTTTAGAAGAAAGACTGCTGGATAAATGCCTGTATGGTCCGGAAAGTGCCAAACAATACAAATTGTTTCAAGATTTGCCAAGTTATGATGATGAGGCCTTCCGCGTGGATTATGAATGGCGTTACGAAACCTTATTTTTGCAAGCTGCCAATCAAATGAAAGCCGGCAACATGCTTTTTGGCATCCCCATGGATTACCCCGCATCGGTTGACATTGCCAATACAGCCGATACGCGAGGTGTGGGGGTCATGGTGGAGTCTATGTACAGTAATTTCCCGGCTCTTAAAAATGCGGTCTTTGACCGGGCCTGGGGCCGGGTGGTGCCCTTTACCTCAGATAGTTTGCCGGTAATTGATTTCGTCCCCGAGTTCGAGGGGCTGCTGATTAATTCAGGGCATACCTTTGGCAATGCCACCGGGCCGATTTCCGGAATATTGACTGCCGAAATGATTGCCGGTGAAAAAACATCGATTGATGTCTCACCCTTTAGCCTGAAACGGCCGGCGTTGGAATCTATGGCTAAAGCATGGTAATCTATATTTTGTTTTGCACAAGCCTGATGCTTCCATATGCTGTGTTATTAAGAGCGAGGCATAGTTCACTATAGCCTCGCCCTTAAGTGCCTTGCATATGAAACCCTCTGGCCCGTGCAAAATACAGATATTAAAATTATTCTACCAGGGTAATTCAATATGGAAATGAAAGTGGGCGGTGAGGGCGCCATGGCGGCGTCTCCGGAAGAAATATGGAAAGTTATTTTTGAACCGGTTTTTATGTCGCGGGTCATTCCGGGCTGTAAAGACATCGTCCAACCGGCAGAGGATGAATACAGGATTAAAATGGTTTTGGGAATACCAGCCGTTCAGGGGCACTACTCCGGAACCCTAAGAATATTGGAAAAAAATCCTTTTGATACCATCAAGGGCTCGATTGTCGGCCAGGGGGGCTTGGGGAAAATTGACGGAACCTGGGAAATGCAATTTGAAAAAAGCAATGATCTGGAAAGCCGGGTGATCTATGCTGTCAATGTCGATATCAGCGGCCCCATGGCCAGCATGGTGGGCGGTTTTATGGAGCAGGTCGCGCACTCGCTAGTCAAACAGGGTCTGGATAGCTTTAATCAGGCCATCATGGGTGCCGAAGAAAAGGGTGCCTCCGAGACGCCCTTACGGACAGACTCAGCATCCGAACCGAACCTCATAAAAATGATATTCAGATCCGTATTGGATGTAGTGATCTCCAAATTTAAAAGCGTATTCAAACCAAAAAGAACCGGTTGATTTTAAAACTCGAGGCCTGGCCTGACTAAATTTTATCCGTGTTATTCCTCCTGGGGAGGCTGCTTGGTTTTGCCGGTCAGATGCTTGATCTCGATGCACCACACCGTACAGGCCGCCACGACCTTATCTGGATATTGCCAGGCATCGTTTTTGGGAAAATACTGCACCATGATGGCCTCCAGAGCGGCCAGCTTTTCAACGGGATCTTCGACGATGCGCACCCGGCCAAAACCCACCACGCTGGAATAGGCCACCGAGCAGTCGCTGGGCTTATCAGCCGGAAGAAGTTGAACATCTGTGATGACGTTGAAAGCAACATTGGGGTTTTTCGCCAACACTTCCAGCTTGAAACCTTTGTTAGCCGAATGAATATAGATCAATCCGTTTAAAAAACCATAGTTAAATGGCAGCACGTAGGGCTGGTCTCCTTTAGACATGGCCACGCTGATGATTTCACCCTCTTTGAGAACGCGCTCTATTTCGATTGGATCGGTAATTTCGCGGTCTTTTTTGCGCATGGGCACTTTCATAAAATCCTCCTTGGTCGAATCGCTACAAATTTAGGATATCATTTCTTAAAATCAAACTCAGATTCCGATCTCATATGAACCCGCGAGCTGGGTTGTACCGGTTAGATATATCCGATCGTTTCAAATAATCGCTGGCAGATAGCGCCCTTTTCCCCAAAGGCTTTGTCCCAGAGCCGGACAACAGGCGTTATTGCCTATAGGGCGAAGCAAAACAACCAACACTTAAAAGCCAAACACTGATATGCGCCACGGTGTTCTTAACTGATGCAATCGTGGCGCACACACACAAAGGGGCCAGACACATCCAATAAACCCACTTGTTAGTCATCGTAGCATAGCTGGATGCACCCCCTCAAATCAAATAAAAGCTGCCAAAAACCAACCTTGACAGCATCACAGAGCGCCATTAGTTTTCGATTGTTTAACTAGAACTATCTCAAAAATAGTAAATCACGCTCAAGAGCAAGGCGAAAACCGATTCAAAAGTGGAGCATACACGATAGTATTCGAGCATTTTGAATCGGTTTTCAACACAACCATTGGGCGCCTGTCCGCCTCTGGCGGATTAGATGCATTTTTGAGATAGGTTCTAACAATCCATGTTGAATTGGTTAGCAAAAAGAAAAGGAGGCGAGATGAGAGTAAAAGATTTTATGAAAAAAGAAGTGATTACAGTAGAGCCGCAAACTCCTATATTAGATGCCCTGGACGTAATGAAAAAAAATAACATAAGGCATTTGCCTGTAACTCAAAATGGGGTACTTGCAGGCTTTGTCACCCGCGGGATGCTGCGCGATGCTTCTCCTTCTGATGCAACCAGTCTTTCCATATATGAACTCAACTACCTTGTATCGAAGATGACCGTCAAACAAATTATGATTAAAGAACCAATGACCGTCTCACCGGATCTTCCTGTAGAGGACGCCATATGGCAGGGACAGCAACATAGCGTTGCTGCGTTTCCTGTCCTGGAAAATAAAAACCTGGTTGGCATTATCACCCAGTCGGATATTACGGGAGTTGTCGCCAATGCTTTAGGAGCCGGTGAAAGCAATAGTAAACGGATCACAATTGATGCATCCAGAAAACGGTTCGGCTATTTGAAGGATCTTGTTCAGCTTATGGATTCACATGAAATTCCCATATTGAGCCTGATCGGAATTGAAAGATCCCAAAAAGGGAACTGGTACATTATTTTGCGGCTTAGAACAGAAGATGCATCATCAGCTGTTGCGGACTTAAAAGAAAATGGTTTTAACGTCACGGATGTGACATAGATCGTCATTATTTTTAGTTGACCCAAACCCCTCTTTTGAATATTCAAGATTAGATTCAATTTGTGAATATTCTTTGATTTCGATCAATATGCTCGACGGCGATACCGGGAATCCCGCTAACTCAGGCCGTCGAGACAAAAGACAGGAGGGGTCATGAAACTGCGCTGGAAACACTTCCTGGTTCTTTTAGCTGCCAGTCTGGTTCCATTACTGGCCGTCACCTGGATTACCCACCACGCCTCCCGGCAATTGGGGAAAACCATTTCCGCGAAAGCCCAAAATACCCTTACGGATACCGTCAGGCAGGAGATGGTGCAGGCAGCTCGCAGTTATGCGGCATTCAGTCTTCTGGGCGGATTCGCTGCCGAGCAGTGCATCCAACGACTGGTTGCCCGGGCTGAGCTTGCTCTGGCCTTACCGCCGCCGCCGGAAAAACGGCTGTACTATGCTGCAGATTTTGACGATTCACGGTCAGCTCCCAATGATATGGCGCTCTCGCAGAATCATCCCATCCAATTCAGAGGCGGCGTGGTCACTTACAAGCATGTCAGCCGTGAACACCCCAATTTCCTGTTGGCCCCGGGCACGAACAAGGCGGATGTCGCCAAGGACATTTCCAGGTTCACGCGTTTGAGCGCTACCCTGAAGCGCCTCGGCCAAGACTACGGCGATGGTCTCATATGGGTATATGCCAGCCTGGAGAGTGGGGTGCACATTTCTTATCCGGGCCACGGCGGCTACCCGACGGGCTACGACCCCCGGGAGCGATCCTGGTATAAGAGCGCAAAAAATTCTATGACCCCTAATTGGATGACAATGGTAGATGCCACCACCCATCAGCTGACCTTAACCATTTCCATGCCCTTCCGGCATCCGGACGGATCGTTTGCCGGCGTCGCGGCCATGGATATCAAGATCGCCCAAGCCCTGGTGGAAAGTGAAACCACCTCCCGTTGGTCCCAAAAGATGACCTCTTTCATGGTCGGCCAGGAAACAAATTCCGGTTCAAAAAAAGGAAAAATCTGGGTTCTTTCCTCGGGGGAAAAAACAGCGCCACCCATTACGAAGTCAGGCGGGCAAATATTTAGCCAGATCCCGAAAATCGAGGCGTTGTATGATCGTATCAAAAAGAGCAAATCAGGATACCTCGATATGCCTTACAAAGGTGTCGACTCTCTGTGGGCCTATGCTGCGATGTTTGCAGACCGGTATTTTGTGATTGTCGTGCCCAAATCGGAAATTATGATCCTGCCAGAGGAAGTGGGGCAGATGTTTGTGGGGTATTCTAAGGATCAGAGGAAGTTTACAGGTATCGCCGTCTTGCTGGCTTTATTCTTAGCAGGTATCGTCGCTTTTTTCACCTCCCGTATGAGCACCGGCAATATACTGACCATCATCGATGGCTGGAAGCGGCTTGCGAAGGGTGACTTTTCGGTAAGACTCAAAGCGACTATGAAAGATGAACGCGTTCAGCTGATCCACGCATTCAACGAGATCGTTCCTAAATTAGAGGACCATCTTAGCATTATTTCTGCTCTTGAAGTCGCTCAGGAGGTTCAACAAAGTCTCCTGCCCAAAAATGATCCTGCACTGCAGGGGTTCGATATATCCGGTTCCAGTGTGTACTGCAACGAAACAGGCGGAGATTATTACGATTTCATAAATATCGATGGGGAACGGCTTGGTGTGATGGTTGGGGATGTGTCTGGACATGGGGTGGAATCGGCCCTGCTAATGGCCACCGCCAGGGCTCTGATTATGATGCGCGCCTCCATGCCGGGATCGGCAGCCAGCATTATTAATGATGTAAATAAGCAACTGAGCCTGGATACGTATGATACCGGCAATTTTATGACCTTTTTTTATTGCGAGTTAGCGGCTTCGGATCCTGAAATACGTTGGGTCAGGGCCGGCCACGATCCGGCTCTAATATATGACCCCGATACCGATAAGTTTGATGAACTCAAAGGTCAGGGTTTGGCGTTTGGTTTGGACTTCACTTATCAATACGATGCTTTTAAACGTCGCGTAGAACCCGGACAGGTGATGGTGATCGGAACCGACGGCATCTGGGAAATGCACAATAAAGCCGGCGAGATGTTCGGAAAAGAAGCGTTAATGGAAATAATTCGGTGTAACCATACGGCCTCTGCCAGTCAGATCGTGGACATCATCACTGAAACCCTTGAACACTTCAGGGAAGATAAGGCCCAGGAAGATGATGTCACTCTGGTCGTCATTAAAGTGGACCGCTGATTTCCGGCACCTGACCACTTAACAGATTATTGGATAATGGCGGAAACCAACAACAAGCTGAGGCGTTTAATTGGTCTGGCGGTCAAAGCATTCATCCTGGCGTCCGTTGTGGCTGTTATCCTGCCAATGCCGCAGTACGCGCGTAGCCTCAGAGCTGAGGAATATATTGTCTGGTTGGCGCGGTTGATATGGGTGCTAATGCTGACAGTTGGTGTCGGAGTCGTGCTGCAGCTGGTTGGCTTCCTGACCAGAAAACTGCAAAACAAAACGTCTAAACCCGGGTGATGTTACCCTTTTGTGAAACCTGAACTGTCTGGAAAAGTGGCTTTAAAGTCCCAGATTAGGCTCAAAGGCAATCTGGGCCTGCAGCGAGCTCCATTCGGCCCGCCTTCGACTTGAGCTCAGGCCGAAAGTAGCTCATGGCAGAGGGCAGCCGAGCCGGAATAACGCAGCATTTGGGTCTTAGATGAGGCTTTAAAACCACTTTTTAGACATGGCCATAATAATCCCGATGCGCCACCACCGAATAGGCGTAGTCCAGCAGGGTGCCCCAGCTAAACACCGGCAGATCGACCTCGCGCTGTATGGCCCGCGCAAACGGCTGCATACCGGTGCATTCCAACATGAGCGCGCTGACACCCGGATGAGCCTTGCACACCTCTTTGCACACCCGGATCATATCTTTTTCGGCTTTGTCGTAATTGGCTTTTGGTCGCTCGGGACGTTGCTCAGGATCCCACAGGTTGGTAAACTCCGGGCAGCCGTATTCGTCTAAAGCGCCGGCGATGATAAAATTGCTGCTCAGATCGATCCCCACATTTTGCAAATGGGTCTCGGTCAAAAATCGCTTTTGCGCGCAGACGATACCCACTGTTTTTTGCGGTCCGATCACCTGCTGGATAAACGGCACCTGCAGCAAGCTGGACATAAATACCGGAATATCGACATAACCGGCGACATCTTTTTGAAAATAGGCAAAATAGCCGCATTCGGCCGCAATGGCCCGGCAGCCCAGATTTTCAAGCCGTTTGGCCGATTGCTTGATCGGCTCCCGGCAGGGGCTTTTGTCCTGTTCCCAGACCAGGGTATAATTGTCCACGCCCTTGGCAATATCGTACTGAATCGGATACGGAAAGGCGCTGGCATTGCGCACATCCCCTGGAAAGCCCGGGTAGGCATCATCGAGCACGATAATCCCCAGTCCCATGCCATAGCAGGTATGCTGCTTGCGGGTCTTGATGGTGTTAATGCCAAAATCGCGATTGCCCTGATGCATTTGATCCCCTCCTTTCCTGCTTGCTATCTGATTTTAGTCTTTACGACTCACTCAGTTGTTGCCAGGCGGGCATGTTTTTTTCTGAAAGGTGATATGCTGGTTATTAACCACGCACAACAGCGTGACCCGATATTTGGGATGGTGGCACCCAAAAACATATTTTGACCACTCACGTGCGTTGAATCCCAAATATCGGATCACAGGCACCCTGATATTCATAGCGCCTTTCAGAAAATGACATGCCCGGCTATCATTTTGTAAATTCTTTTGTAAACGGCGTATTATATCGAATAACGTGCCAAAGCCTCTTCGTCCAGATCACAGCCCAGTCCGGGTTTATCGGGGACGTTTAGATATCCATCCTTATCGATCATCAGGCGATCTTGCGGGCGCAGCATGTAATCGCGTCTTTCAATGGTCCATACCGGCGGATCGAACGGATATTCTAAAAAAGGGCACTTGCTGACAGCACAGGCCAGATGTAAATTGGCCAGCAGCCCGAGACCATTGCCCCAGGTGTGCGGGCTGAACCAGGCATCGTTGTTCTGAACCCGGGCGGCGATTTTTTTAACACCGGTAATGCCGCCAGCCAGCACCACATCGGGCTGATACACATCCAGGGACCCGAGCGTGTCCATCTCCTTGAAATCATGCCAGCGCCGGTTCATCTCACCCCCGGCAATACGCATGTTGGTTTCCTGACGCAGCCGGGCCAGACCCCGAAAATCATGATGCGGCAAGGGCTCTTCCAGCCAGTAGATATTTAAATCTTCCAGCGCTTTGGCCACCTGGCAGGCGCGATCAAAATCCCACGGGGTGCTCGTATCCCAGGGCATGCGCCAGCCCTGGTTGGCATCCACCATGATGGCGATAGTATCACCAACAGCTTTGCGAACCGATTCCACCACTTTGATATCTTTCCGCGGATCGTCATGGTGGAACCTGATCTTAAGGGCCTTGAACCCCTGGTCCAGCAGTTTTTGTGCCCTGTCGGTTCGCTCTTCCGGTGTTAAGATCTCACCGGTGGAGGCATAGGCCAGGATTTTAAAGGTGGGCGCGTCCAGAAGCTGAGCGATGGACTGTTGTTTGGCCTTGCCCATGATGTCCCACAGCGCCACATCCAGCGGCCAGCAGCGGCCGTAATGAAAATCAAGGTTGTCCAGGACCTGCCAGTTTCGCTCGATGTCGAACGGGTCTTGTCCGATAAACAGGTCAATATGCTCGGCTAAACCTAGCATGGCATCGCCGGACCCGACGCCGCTGATACCGGTGTCGGTATCTACCCGGACGATGGTTGCTATGAATTTGTTGCGCGGTGACGGATCCCAGGCGGCTTTAAAGGGCGGATCCAGTGGTCGCATATAATTTCTGATATCGATGGCGGTGATTTTCAAACGACCTCCTCTTTTCAGCGAGATAGCAACTCTTGGGCAAAATCACGAATGTCGGCTTTACTGGCCGCATAACAATTATTCGCGTGCATCGGCAGGTTCTCCTCAGAAAAGATGACATCCACCAGACGGCTGCTATCGCTAAGTTTCAATCCGTCCGATTTAAGAGAAAGATCGATGCCGACCTGCCGGATATAATCACTAAACACCTGTGCACCTATTTTGGCAGTTTCTTTGACTGATGCTTTGTTGCGCTGAACTCCCAGGGCTGCGGCGATTTCAGCATGGATATTGACGGCGGCGGTTGCATTTTTCGGAAAAATGACATCCAGCGCCAAGGCGACGGCTCGACCGTGATGAATACCGGCAATCGTTCCCAGTGCATGCCCGATACCGTGCGCCAGACCTGCGCCGGCTCCATCGAGCGCCAGTCCTGCCAGGGTGGCTGCCAGCAGGAGATTGCCGCGCGCACTTTGGTCTTGGGGTTGGTCAATTGCCTTGGCAAGATTTTGAGATATGAGCCGTATGGCTTGCAGACCGTTGGCCTGTGCAAACGGATGGCTGCTTTTGACGGTGCAGGCTTCTATGGCGTGTACCATGGCATCCAAGCCGGTTGCTGCCGTGAACGAAGCCGGCAAGGTTAATGTTAGTTCCGGGTCCAGTATCACCAGGTCGGCAGCGAGCTCGTCACCCCACGCCCAGACTTTGTGGTTTTGTGAATTGGTGAATACCGCTGTGCGGGTGACTTCAGACCCGGTGCCGGCAGTGGTTGGCAGCATGACGAGTTTTACCGATCTTTGTGGCAGGGGATGGTGCATCAGAGTGTAGGAATCGACGCCAAGCCCTGATGCTGATGCGGCGGTTGCCAATTTGGCAACATCCAAAGCAGAACCGCCGCCCAGGCCAATCACCACTGAAGGCTGGCGGGCTCGAATCCTTTGTGTGGCCGAATCTATTGACGCGGCAGATGTCTCACCTATTACTTCATTAAAAAGGTCGACGGCAAACCCATGTTTTTTCAATGAGGCTGTGACGGGGTCGGCCAGGCCGGCGGCAATGACGCCCGGATCGCTGATGATGGTCACCCGTTTTTTAGTGCTGATGGAAATCAGCTCTTCTCCGATGTTTGATGCCAGGCCATGGCCGAATTTTATCAAAGGCCTGACACGATAATCAAAGGTCAGCGCCATTCGCATGTTCCATTATGGTTTGGTCTAATGCAGCGTCATATCTTGGTTAGTTGAATGTCATCCGTTTAGGGGATCAAAGATTTTTAATTCTGACATATCAGATTTCAATAGGCAATTGAATTTATGGTTAACGCTTAAACGGTTATCTTCAATGGTTGTTAATTCGATTTTTATTCCATTGCCATAAGGCTTTCATTGATATAAGCTCAGCGCCTTGATTGTCTTCGTCCAAATGCGGCATCAAGTCGTTAATGCTGTGTTAAAAGCAGAAATAAAATCCATTTTCAATTCTTTTGATAAATGAATACACAGAACTTCGATAACCCGAATTTTACCTTATTTGCCGGCACCCTTTCTGCATTTTTATGTGTTATTTTCGGCTCAAATGCGGTGGCCATCAAAATGACGTTTACCGGTTTGGGGGTTTTTACAACGGCTGCTATCCGATTCAGTATTGCTGCCCTGGCGATTTTTATCTGGGCCAAAGTCACCGGTCAAACCATCGGGCTCAAAAAAGGTCAGCTTCACCAGGTTTTGATACTGGCGGTCCTTTTTGCAATTCAGCTGTCCATGTTTTATTTCGGGCTCAGCAAATCCAATGCTTCACGCGGCACGCTCCTCGCCAATTTGGTGCCGTTCTGGATTCTATTCTTGGCCCATTTTTTAATACCCGGTGACCGCATTACCGGTCGAAAATTTCTGGGAATTCTTCTGGGTTTCAGCGGAGTTGCTTTTATGTTTGCCGAAACCAAGGGGGTATCTGCCGGATTCAGGATTGCGGAACTGATTATACTTTTGGCCACCTTCATCTGGGCCTGCAGCGTGATATACCTGAAACGGATTATCGCTGACTTCAGCCCATTCCAAATCACCCTTTATTCCATGATTTTTTCGGTACCTATCTTTTTTCTGGAAGCCTTTATATGGGACGCACCGATGGTGTCGCAGCTGGATTCAAAAATCATCGGCGCACTTTTATACCAGAGTCTGATTACCGCCGCTTTTGGGTTTGTGGCCTGGAACACCTTACTTCAAAAATATGGGGCGGTGGCCCTGCATTCTTTCATTTTCATTATGCCAATCTCGGGTGTAGCGCTGGGAGGTGTGGTATTGGGAGAACCGATTACGCTTAAAATTCTGACAGCCCTGGCTTTGATCGTAGCAGGCATTTTAGTAGTGCACCTGAAACCGCGCAAAGCCGAACCTGTCTATCCTCTCGGGAAGGGAATTTAATTTGGTTTCAGGTTTCAGTGTTCAGGTGTCAGGTGTCAGAAAACAGAAGACAGGTGCCAGAGTACAGAGGGCAGAACACAGAGAAAAGAATTCAAGGAACAAGCAGCCAGCAGCCTCCCGGACGATTTGTTTACCGTAAAGTCTAAAGGCGCGCAGCACGAAAAATACAGAAAAAATTAACTCAAACCTTAGATTTTGTTCGAGGGCAAGGCGTGCAACGCTGAAAAAGCGGAGCGTACACGGTAGTACGTGAGCATTTTGAAGCGGTTCACAACACAGCCATCGGACAAAATATAAGGTTTGGACCTACTTGATGTCTTGGATCGTGCGGGGCAGCCCGTTCAACGCTTCCGAAGCTTTCAACAGGCTCTGATTGAGGGCATCATATTCGGATTGATCGAACCGTTCTTCATGCAGCAGGCGGTTTAACTTGCCCAGATATCGCAAAATGGTGCGATTATAATCATTACAGATAATTTCAAGATCCTCAATATACTCGATCACTTGTCGATCCCATGATTTATGGGCTTTGATTTCGATCGTTTCCATCGTTTTTCCTTTGAAATAGGATTTTGGTATTTACCTAAATCCTATATCGGCTTTCCCAGATAAAACTTAAAACCTGTCTGCCACCACACTTTGCCATCTGACATGTGAAAACGCCGTGCAATGTCCTGTTGCGGTTGGTTGCTTTACTGAAAAATATTCCTAAAGTATTGGTCAAAATGGGTCGAAAGCAGATCTAGCAGCAGTCGCAACGGATGCAGCTCTATATTTTCGATTTGCTGCTGGAAGGTAACCCGATTATGAAACAATTTAATGTTGTTTTTGGCGGTGCTGTTTCAGATGATCGTAATGTTGAGGACGTCAAAAAGAATCTGGCCGCCCTATTTAAAGCCGATCCCAACAAAATTGATAAACTTTTTGAAGCGCCCCAGGTGGTTCTAAAGCGTAACGTTGATTACGAACAAGCCATGAAATATCAATCAGCACTGCGGCGCGCCGGAGCCGTATGTGACGTTCAAGAAATCATCCAGGATATTGGCCAGCAAGCAGCCACGCCATCCACACCACCACCGATTCCACAGCAATCGCGTGCTCATATGGTCGGCGGGCGAAAACAATCTGTCCACAAACCGGGACTGCAAAAACAAACATCAAAAAAGTCAAATCGAGGGCCGTTTCTTATTATTCTGGGTGTTTTGATGATCCTCATCAGAGTGGTAAGGATAATCCTTTTCGGTCATCCCGGATTCATGGATTTATTTATGGGCGGTCTGGGG
Source organism: Desulfobacterales bacterium (assembly GCA_030066985.1). Lineage (NCBI taxonomy): Bacteria > Pseudomonadati > Thermodesulfobacteriota > Desulfobacteria > Desulfobacterales > Desulfobacterales bacterium. The sequence goes on along the minus strand of JASJAN010000032.1, from coordinate 15,160 downwards.
GTATGCTGGTTAATTACCGGTATTCGCATGGTAGTAAAAAAATCTTAATCCGCTTCTTTGATATCCATTCTTGCTGTTGTCCATTCTAATACACAACATAAGGTCGCCTGAATTTAAGTCTGTTTTTAACCGTTAATTGATATTAATCCAGCTGGAATTGCTAAAGTTTTTAACCCACATGGTCGAAATTGTATCCAGCAGCTGTCACACCAAGTGTGTTGGTAAATTTCGGATTTGCTGCTGGAAGGTAACCCGATTATGAAACAATTTAATGTTATTTTTGGCGGTACCGTCTCAGGCGGCCGCAATGTTGAGGAAGTCAAAAAGAATCTGGCCACCCTTTTTAAGGCCGACGGAAAAAAGATTGAACAACTTTTCGAGACACCCCAGGTGGTTTTAAAGCGCAACGTCGACTATGAGCAAGCCATGAAATATCAGGCGGCACTCCAGCGTGCCGGTGCCATTTGTGATGTTGAAGAAGTGATCCAGGATATCGACCAGCAGGCTGCAGCGCCCGCCAGCCCGCCGCCGCTTCCGCAGCAGTCCGGGGTGCATATGGTCGGCGGTCAAATACAGACTGCCCATGAATCCGAGACTGAAGTGTCGCCCAAGGTCAAAGACGGCTCCGGTATTGGGGATATCATTGCCGGAGTGGTGTTGATCGGTATCGGCTTTTTATTTGGGGGCTCCATATTTTTGGGGAATCCGACTCCGCTGGATTATATTTTTGACGGTCTGGGATTGTTCTGGATCGGCAAGGGTATCTATCGGCTGGTGCGCTGACGCCACTCCGGGGCAGAGCGTTTGATCACCATCTACGTTAGCAATATCTTTCCTAAAACATTCTTATCGAGGACGAGAACGAGGACGATTACGAGGGTGAGTAATTTAGCTCAGCCGTGTTCGTCCTCGTTCTTGTAATCAAACATCACTTATTTAGGTTTTTCCCTGGCAGCTGCCTCCTCCGCTTCTTGAGCTGCCGCGGCTGCAGCTGCGGCAGCGCCGGCCTGGGCGGCATTGGTAGCATCGCTATCTTTATCTTCACCCGGCGGCATGTATACGGTTACATTGCGATGCGCAAATTCAATGCCGTGCTGCGCAAACATTTCCTGGATCATGCGGAAAACCTCTCGCCGGATGACAAACTGCTCGCCGGGGATGGTCTTAAACTTAACGCGCATGATCATGGCCGAGTCGTCCAACTCTCTAACCCCCTGGGATTTGACCTTATCCAGTAGGTTGGGCCCCATTTCCGGGTGTTCTTGAATGGCCACATTGATGCGTTTGATAATTTTACGGACCTTGTCCACATCGGTGTCATAGCGCACCCGGAAATCCAGTTTGGTAATGATATAATCGCGGCTGTTATTGGTGACCGTGCCCATACTGCCGAAGGGAATGGTGTGAACCGGGCCCCGGGGGCTGCGCAGTCTCAGCGAGCGCAAAGAGATGTGTTCCACCATGCCCTTGGTGCCGCTGGTTTCAATAAAATCGCCTACGCGAAACGAATCATCGATTAAAAAGAAGATACCCGCGATAATATCTTTTACCAGGGTCTGGGCCCCAAACCCGATGGCCAGACCGATCACACCGGCACCGGCTATCAGCGGTCCGATGTTGATCCCCAGTGAGGACAGCACGATCAGGGTCACAATCACAAATAAAACCGAGATGACAAATTTGCGCAGCAATATCAGCAGGGTCCCGATGCGTGAGCCGCCGGCGCCGCCTTCTTCCATATCTTCATCAGATTCCGGCATTTCTTCTTTGAGCTTGCGATCGATGCGGGCTTTGATGATCTGCCAGGTGATCAGGCCCAGCACAACGGTGATCAAGATACTGAGGATCGAGCGCGTAAACAGGCGGCCAAAGGACAGATCGATGCCCCATAAGCGCAGCATGATGAAAAATAAAAATAAGACCAGAAATATGCGCAGGCAGCGGCTGATCAGCGGAATATAATGTTGAATATCCATCTTGCTGTCAACCGGTTGCAGTTCATCAACCGGCTTTTCAACCGCGTCCCCGCTCAAATCCACAATCTCCGGCAGCTCGCCGGAAGCCATCTTTAACAGGCGCTGGCCCCATTGATCCAGCCCAATAAATATCGGTATGATAAAAATGCTGGCAATCAGCCCAACAATGTCCGCATCATGCTCAAGATAAACCTCATTGATCCAGAAAGCCCCCATGACCAGCACGTATAGGATGGCCAGGTAATGCCAGTTGCGCGCCAGCCGCTGCCCGAAGGTGACCTTTTCATCCTTTTCATCCCTGTCGCCCAACAACCCTTCGGCCACCCGCTTCCGGCTTTGCCAGATCATGATCACCAGTGCCAGAATAACAAGTGCACCGGCGCAGCTGTATATCAGCATATACAGCTGATTGCTGATCCCGGCCCGCAACAGGATAATGGCCGTCCCGGTGACCGTCCCGGCAACGATGGTGATACCGCAAATCCAGCGATGCAGGAAACTGGCATCCCTTTCCTGCAGTGGAAATAGGCGCAGCCCGCCGGCAGCCGGCGCAAAAATGGTTGTGGCTGCAAAGGCGAAAAGCATAATGTAGTAGCTGACGACAATATAGACTGAGGCGATTAAATAACCCGGTTGACCTTTCCTGAAGAACAATACAAATAAGATAAACGTCGCCAAAATGTAAATGACCACGCCAGCAGCATTGAGCAGCATGCGCGATAAAACCCGTCCGAAGAATTCCAGGCGGCCCAGATTCATGGTTTGCAGGAGTTGTTTTCGAATGGCCCATGTCGCCCGTCCGAACAACCATTTGAGAATCAGGCCGGCGGCAATGATCAGGGCTGTTGCGAACAGAATACCCACCAAATGGGAAGCCCCCCTGTCGCCGGTAAGCTTTTTAACGGCTGCATCCCATTGGTCGGAGCGTTCATGCGCGCCGGTAAACACCGAACCGATTTTATTGAGAATCGCACTAGCCTTATCAGCAAAACGATAAAACAGGTCCATCGGTGTGCTTCGTGCGGTGGGCAGTGTATTTGCAGCAGTCTCCTGTTTCAGCTTTTGGGCCAGCTGTTGCCTGACCTGGACATCATCCATGGTGGCCAGCTGCGCATCGACTTCTTCCGGAGATAGGTCCGCTGGAACCTGGGTTTCCGGATTATTGCCGCTTGAGGATTTTTTTGTCATCTGGGTGACAGCTGCCGGGTTGGCCTGTGCCGTTGGATGGGCCACAACCATCACCATAAAAATTAATGCCCAAAACAGGATATGACGCTTGGCGAAGTTCACGCTTTGAAAAAGCATTGCTATCCTCCTTTAGATCAGATGCTCGAAGATGGAGCTAATATGACATTGCAAATGGTGTCGTGCAAGCAAAATGTGTTTGGAAGAAGCCCAGCTTTACTTTGGAGGGCTGATAATGTAGATTCTATTGGTTTCAACAGAAAGGAGAAGAACAGATGCCCACACCCATTGTTGTGAAGATCGGAGACTTAGAGCTCACAGGTGAATTTAACGATACCCCTGCCGGCAAGGCGGCAGCGGCTGCCTTGCCGTTTGAATGGAGTGGCAGTCGCTGGGGTGATGAGTATTACGGTCCGCCAACAGCGGATATCGGTGATCATCCCGGGGAAAAAGGCGCCCTCATGAATGTCGGCGATCTGGGCTGGCATGCCCCCAACCAGTGGTTTTGCCTGTTTTTTGGGCCCACCCCGGCCAGCAGTGGCGATGCGCCCGAGGCAGCGGTTCCGATTTTAACCATCGGAAATGTCGACGGAGACTGGATAGCGCTTGGTGAGATGGGCGGTTCCATCACTGCCCGGATCGAAAAAGCGTAGAATGTCAGTCTTACTGCCACTTGTGAGTGCAGCGTATAAAGCTTTTTAGACAGGATTTACAGGATTGTCAGGATTATTTTTGGCCGTTCCCCGGAAGAGAACGGCCAAACCCTATCGCCTGCGGCGAGCATTAGTTGCTTTCATCAACTGTGTTGGTGTTTTAAATGTTTAGCAGCCATTTCCGAGTTTGAATTGTTTAGCCGAATAATTTTTCCGCTGAAAGCGGATTGAGTTTAGTCGCTCTCATCCGGAGAGCGACTAAGAGAAATATCCTCAAAATCCTGTAAATCCTGTCAAATAATAAGAATCAATCTGTTCAATAAAACAAATTCTTGGGTATCGGTCCGCCTGGGGCAGATTGAGGTTCTAAAGAATTAACTGATGCCAGATGAATCCGATCGCGCCGGCAGCAAAAATAACCGTCATGATGCCGACTTTAAACCATTGAATCGCAACAAAGGCGGCCAACCCGATCACAGCGGCAAACCCGTTGAAACTACCATCGAAAGGCATAAGCACCTGTAGCCCAAACCAGACGGCCAGGTTCAATACGACACCTACTATTGCAGCGGTAATGCTGGACAGGGCCGCCGAAAGGGTGGGATTATCACGGAATTTTTCGATATACGGTCCCCCTAGGAAAATAAACAGAAAACACGGCAGAAACGTAAAATAAGTGGCCACCAGCGAGCCCATCAGCCCACCGAGAATCGGACTCCAGCCGGCGGCGTAATTCCAGCCGGCCATAAAACCGACAAATTGCACCACCATGATCAGGGGGCCGGGGGTGGTTTCGGCCAGGCCCAGGCCGTCGATCATCTGCGGACCCGTCAGCCAGGCATACTGCTCGACACCGGCCTGGGCGATATAGGCTAAAACGGCGTAGGCGCCACCAAACGTCAAAAAAGCCGCCTTGGTAAAAAACAGCGCCTCGGTGTAAAATACCCGTTGGGGCAGCAATGCGTACAGCGCTACCACCGGTATCAGCCACAGCAGAAAAAAGACAGCTACCAGCACTACATTTCTGCCGGTGGACGGATTGATGTGACATACCTCCGGATCCTCACAAATTTGCACATATCCCGCATCAAAATCGCGGGCATCCTTGCCTTTGATGACCTCAAATTTTGCCGGCAGGGCATAGTGACCGGCCAGCCCGATCAGTCCGGCGCCAAGAACGATCAGTGGAAAAGGGATTTTAAAAATAAAGATCGCAATAAAGGACAGAGCTGCAACGGTGACCATGATGCCATTTTTGAGCGCTTTTTTGCCGATCTTGATCACCGCCGCTACGACAATGGCCATGATGGCCGCCTTCAGGCCGCTGAACACAGACGCCACCCAGGGAAAGGCGCCATAAGCGGCATAAATGTAGCTTAAGGCAAACAGGATAAAAATGGAGGGAATGACAAAAAGGGCCCCCGCAACAATTCCGCCGGGAAGCCGGTGCAGCAGCCAGCCGATATAAATGGCCAACTGTTGGGCCTCGGGCCCGGGCAGCAGCATGCAATAATTCAACGCATTTAAAAAGCGCTTGTTGCTGACCCACTTTTTCTGATCCACCAGCTCGTGATGCATGATCGATATCTGCCCGGCCGGCCCGCCAAAGCTTATGAAGCCGAGCTTTAGCCAGAATTTGAAAGCCTTGCCAAAGGATGGATGCGCGATGACCAGCTTTTCGCCCTCTTTGCTCTCGGTTTTCAAATTTTCTTCAAGTGTTTCCACATTTACTGTTGCCATTGATGAAAGGTTCCGGTGACATGCCGTTTTTCCGTATTAATCCGCTTCAACAAGCATTTATTTGCGTTTTAAAAGAATAATTTAAGGTTGCGTGGCAGCCTTTGCAAAATTTTTAAGCGCATTTTGCACCTTATCCAGCACCGGCTGGCAGCCATCGATCCCATGACGCTTTGCCAGGTACCGGGGGTCGTTGTAAGTCAGCCACACTTGCCCGTTTTCATCCTGCCAGATGAGCGCTTTTTGCGGCAGATCAATGCCAATTGTCTGGCCGCACTGCATCAGCGGCGCTCCGACTTTGGGGTTGCCGAAGATCACCAGCTCGGTGGGCCGCAATTGTTTTCCCACATTACGGGCGCCTTCACTGTGGTTGACCCGCAAAAAAACGGTCATTCCTTTTTCTTTTAAAACCGCCTCCAAACGATCAGCGGTAGTTTTGACATCGTGCGAACTTTTAACATTTGTTAAGCCGGTATCAGCGAATACCGGCAGGGTAAAGGCGACAATCAAAATGAGAGCAATACATACGGTGCGCATGTTTCATCCTTTCTTGGCTTTAAGTTAAGATCTACCTAAATGGTAAAACAGGGTTATGCATAAGCAACTGTTTTGCCCATTTTCCCGTCGACTTTGTCAATCGAACGGTCATCTATACTCAGAGAGGGCTCAAACTGAACGTATCGGGTTGTTGCGAATTCAAGAAATTGAGATTTTGACCGATGGTTTAACATAGAACACCTTTTTGAATAAATGTGACGGAACTAAGGTTTTTGAAGCGGACCTCAAATATGAAACAACTGCTTAACATTCTGTGTTGGTTCAAATCGACAGGGTTTCCTGTGCTATCCGCACTGACGGCCCTTTCTCTGATGGGTGGGTGTGCCGCCAACCCCAAACCGGCTGCCGTGTCACCTCCTGTGGTGACACACACGCAAATCAACAAAAGGTATGCCGTTGACGCTGAAATCGAAAACCGCTTGCGTCAGGAATACCGGCGCTGGGAGGGGACTCAGCATCGACTGGGCGGCAGCAGCCGCCGTGGAATTGACTGCTCCGGTTTTGTCAGAGCGGTCTATAAAGATGTCTTTAACATTTATTTACCGCGCACCACCCAGGCGCAAATCCGGCAGGGAAGAGCGGTAAGCTATGAGAATCTTCGCGCCGGCGACCTGGTGTTCTTCAGGCCGCCGACTTATCCGCGGCATGTGGGTATTTATCTGGGCGGATCAGAATTTGTGCATGCTTCCAAAAACAAAGGCGTGACGGTGTCGAAGATCGATAAGGTTTACTGGGGAAAATATTACTGGACCGCAAGACGCATCCTGCCAAAATCTTACCAACCCTAAATTAGCACAGTCGCAATAATTTTTAGTGTGCTGTCCCGCAATACACATATTTTATAGGTGTCAGGTGTCAGGTTTCAGGTGTCAGCCCTTCTATTTGTCCCTGAAAACTGACACCTGACACTTGAACCACCAACGGCGGAACTACAGAGTCTGACACCTGACACCCGAAACCTGTATACTTGAACATAGGGATCAATCGCTGAAGGGGTCCAGAAAAGGGGGCAGGGGGATGTCTAAGGCATAGGCCACCGCGCGCACCAATTCGGCTTCTTCTATGGTAACGCGTTCGTCATGAAGCACGCAATGGGCGCAGGCATCCAGGAATATTTTTTTAACGCCCGGGCTGGCCAGTGCAAACCGCTTCAGGGCAACCCGCAGCGCTCCGAACGACACTTTGCCGGCCGGCTGCATCTTCCAGCGCGAATCTGTGATATTCAATCTTTTCCATCCGTAGTTAAAAGCGGCCTGGGCGGCTGTTTGTTGGGGATGGCCGACATGGGCAAGCTGCGAGAGAATGGTGGCGGCATCTGCAGCCAGCGCAGAGATGTTTTTATAAACAATGTCTTTTTTATGGCGCTGATAATTTGCACCCAGCCGATGCGTGATGATTTGTTGAAGCGCAAATTCAAAAAAAGAAAGCCGCGCGTCGGCCTCCACCATAATCTGAATAAAGGCCTTAAATTTAGCATACTGGCCGGCAGACATCTGGCGTAAAACCGGCAGCGCCAAATCCAGGATGGGCAGCCGCAATTGCAGATCCAGGGTCTTGAAATGCGATTCGAGACTTGTCAGGTGCCAGATCAGCTTGCCGGGAGCGTGCTTTTGCAAACGCTTCAGCTGGCGTTTTCTGATCTGGGGATCTTCATCGAGCAACAGCATACAGGTGACGGCCATTGCGCCTAAAATATCGTTGAGCTCGGTTTTGATCTGGTGGGGGATGGTGGCTATTAGTTTTCGACCTTTGCGGATGTTCTGCTCGGTTATATTGCCCGGTTTCTGAATGACTGCACCAGCGCCGGCGGCCAGTGCTGTGATCGGGGCTGATGCAGCAGAAACCGCCTCCTTTGCGGGTTTGGGAGCAATCACCGCCGGCTTTTTTTCCAGAACCTGCTGAATTCGGCTTCTATATTCCGGCTCGAGGCGCTGAATTCTGTCTCTTAAGGGTGGATGGGTGGCAAATGCGGAGCGAAATGCTGACCCAATGAACATATGACAGATTTCCTGGGCATGGGGTGAATGTATACGGGAGCCGTGCAAAAGGGAGCCTATTTTGATTAATGCACCTGAAAGGCCCCTTGGGTTGCGGGTGAATTGGACTGCCGAGGCATCGGCAAAATATTCTCTTTGTCGCGAGACAGCAGCCTGGATCATGCGGCCGAACAGGAAGCCCAAAGACCCAACCAGCATTAAAAGCAGGGCAATCACGACCACGACGCCGGCGTGTTTGTTGTTGCCGGATCTTCTTTGCAGCATCAGACGTCCGACATAGGCAATGACCATGATACCGCTGAGCAACCCAATCAGGCGGATATTCAAACGCATATCCCCGCTTAGAATATGGCTAAATTCGTGGGCAATAACTCCTTGGAGCTCATCACGGCGCAGCTCGCTTAAACAGCCGCGGGTAACTGCTACGGCGGCATCATTGGGTGTGTAACCGGCGGCAAAGGCGTTGATGCCTTTTTCCTCGTCAAGAATATATACCTGCGGCACCGGTATGCCTGAGGCAATGGCCATCTCCTCAACTACATTGATCAGTCTGCGCTCGGCGGCATCTGTTGTAGCGGTATTAATGAGTCTGCCGCCCTGCTTTTCAGCAATGGCCCTGCCGCCTTTTGCCAGTTCGATGATTTTAGCAATGGTGCCGAAAAGGATGACCAGCAGCGTGGCGCTTATCACCCAAAACCCCAGTTCGGGCTGGATCATCTCAAAGCTGTACAGGTTAGCGCCAGGTTGGCGGGAGTAATGATAAAACATGATGATCAACGCAATCCCGTAAACTGCAAACGCAATCGCCAAAATCGCCAAAATAAATAAAGCGATCAAGCGGCTGGTTTTGGCTCGGGCGATATCCTGGTGTTTGAAAAAATCCATTGGGTGTTATTTATACTTCTTAAAAGCTATGTGTTTAATACCTTTCAACTTTCTTTATCGGGTGTCAGGTTCTCCAGTTCCGCCGTAGGCGGTTCAGGTGTCAGGTGTCAGGTTTCAGGGACGAATCGAAGGGCTGACACCTGACACCTGAACACTGTAATCATTGGCATGCCGTTACATGAACCACAAAGCAGTACCGAGATATGGCGCACGACATTTGTAACTCCTTTGTGATATTTGAAACTAGAATGAAACCTTGGGTGCCTGCTTTTCTTCGGGTGTCTCGGTTGACTCCAGCCATTGGGCCGTTGAAAAATTAAACATGCCTGCAATGATGGTGTGGGGAAATTTTTCGCAGGTGATGTTATAGGTTGTAATGGCGTCGTTAAATGCCTGACGCGCGAAGGCTATCCGGTTCTCAGTTGAGGTCAGCTCCTCTTGCAGCTCCAGCATGTTTTCATTGGCTTTTAAATCCGGGTAATTTTCAACCAGAGCAAATAGGCGACCTAAGGTTCCGGCCAGCAAACCTTCGGCGCTGGCCAGATCTTTCATCGCCTTCGGATCTCCGGGATTGCCCGCAGCCTTCTGACTGGCATCCAACGCACCCGCTCTGGCCTTGATAACGGCCTCCAGCGTTTCGCGCTCATGCTTCAAATAGCCCTTGGCTGTTTCAATTAGATTCGGGATCAGGTCATAGCGGCGTTTGAGCTGGACGTCGATTTGGGCAAACGAATTTTTATACCGGTTTCGAAGCGTCACCAGACGGTTGTATATGGCAGCCACTGCAATGATGGCCAGCAAAATCAGAACGCCGATAAGTATTGCTGCAGTCATTTTGTCCTCCTCGTTTAATGTGGATAGCGCAAAACCGCAAACGGCTTTTATAAAATTATACCCTACATTCCTTAAATGTCGAAGTAAATCTTATTAGATCGCATCAAGGGTTGTCTTCGCAAAAACGTGTTATAAGCCCAAAGACAGTTTACACGGACCTGTAGAGAGGCGGGAATTTGTGCAATCGAATGGACGCGGCCAACTCGCTAAAAGGCCTGTTGGCGCTATTGACTGCGGCATCCATCGAAACGGAGTTTAGCTTTTGATGCTGATAAACTTGACGCCGAAACCATTCGGTCCGTCCCAGATGACCTCCCCTTTTATTTTGGCGGTTTTAGCACCTTTTAAGGGGACAACCAGCGTGACGATTTGACCCACTTGCAAACGATGATAGGTTTCGATAAATACGCCGGAAGGACTGATATTTTTGGCCAATCCTTTGAGGATCTTGTTTTTGGCGGAGAATAAAAGGTTCTGGGAATAGCGTTTGCGGGGGTGTTTTCTCTGATCATTTAGAATCTTAAGATTGCCGTTGCGCGCTTTTTGTTTATCGTAATCAATACTGTATTGAACACCATACCCATAGGTAAAGTGGGATGTCGGCAGCTTTTTGCGCCACATTATTTTAGCCCGCAGGCATTCATACGTATCATGTGTATTGCTGTATGGCGAATATTCGACCCCGATAAAGACCTCATCGCCCAGATCCAACCAGTTGTCGGTCTCAAAATACAACCCATGTTTGCTGTAATTGAGCATTCTGGCCTTATATATGATGCCCGCATTTAAATTTTCAATGGTCACCGGTGACTTATAGTTAATGCGGGCGTTATCTCTATTTTCCGGGTTTTTGTTCATTTCACATCCAGTTTAGACCCTATGATTTAATCGTGCCTGTGATCAAACGTCCAACGGATAAGTCGGCTGTTCGGCGGACAGCAACGTTGTCGTCACTTCTGCCTGGCCGTATTTTTCGAGCATGCGCGCAACCCTGTCGCGGGTCGCAACCGCCCGGGCTTCACTGTCTGCTCCCAGGCCGTCGATATTCATTACCATAACGCGAGTATCTTCAGCAATACGGGTGGTATGCCCATTGCGCCAATTCCAGCGCCGGCACATGACTTCTTTTGATTCGGGAACCACATAAATCACTTCCCCGGCTTTCGGATGTTCGCTGTGATCCGGTTTGCCCAGAGGGGTGAACCTCTCGCTGCCGTCGGCGTAGCGCAATTCCAGACTGCCGGCTGCCCGGATGACATCATCACCGCCGACCGGCATATGCGCCTCGATGGAGCTGATGTTCATAATAGCGACCACTTTGCTGATGAACGGTATGCGGGCGCCGGGCTTTTGAACCCGTTTCAAAAGAGCGCAGTGCGCCGGGGGGAATTTATTCGGATTCGAACCGAATTGCCGATGGGCCTCGGTCCAGGCGGCGGCCAATGGGTCTGTTTTTAGATCGATCGGCTGCCGGGCGGCCTGTTCGATGGCACGGCCGAGTTGGTCTTCAAGTTCACTCGACTGGCCCTGGTTGTCTAAATGTCGGGCAATCACTATGCCGCGTCGAAACGTCGGATAGGTTTCAAATATTTCTGGTTGGATTCGGATTTCGGCCATGATGCTTATTTTTACCATCCGAATTTTGGCAGACGCAAGCACAAAATCCATTTTTGGATGGGCTACACAATTTCATTGCGACTTAGCCTGCTGCTCGGCCTTTTTAAGCCGCTTATTCAACGCCTGGCGTGAAATCCCCAGGCTCAGAGCTGCAATCGATTGATTCCCGTTGGATCTTTTCATGGCTTCATCAACCAGCATCTGCTCGATTTGTTTGAGCGTGGGCAATTGTTCCGAAAACTTGACCGGGGAGTCTTGTGGGGAGATGGGCGTTGTTGAATCCAGATCGGAGTGCGGCTGTTTTTTGATAATATGGGCTTTAAAAGTATCCATTGACAGTTTGCCGGATATATGACTGCTGACGGCATTAAATACCATGGATTCAAGTTCTCTGATGTTGCCCGGAAAATGATAGGTCGAAAGCAGCGTGATCAGCTCCTGCGGTGGCGTAGGTTTTTTCTTGTTTAACGCTTTGGCGGCCTTTTCCAAAAAATGAACCACCAGGGCCGTTAAATCTTCAAGGCGCTGGCGCAGGGGCGGAATGTGGATTTGATGATCGCACAACCGATAATAAAGATCTTTGCGAAACTGGCCGGCTGATTGCAAGGCATCAAGATCCTGGTTTGTGGCCACCACGATTCTGGCATTCGACCGTTTGGCCACATCGGATCCGATGGGAAAAAATTCGCCTTCCTGTAACAGACGCAACAGCTTTACCTGCGAAGTCAGACTCAGATCGCCGATTTCATCCAGAAAGAAGGTGCCGCCGGTAGCCTGCTCGATCAATCCTTTGCGGGCCTCACGCGCATCGGTAAAAGCGCCTTTTTTGTGACCGAACAGCGTGTCGGCAAACACCTGGTCATCCAGGCCGGCCACATTGACCGGCACAAACGGGCCGGAACGATTGCTGAGGGTATGGACCGCCCTGGCCACCAGTTCTTTTCCCACACCGGTTTCACCGGTGATCAAAACCGGACGCGGACTGCCGGAGATGGCTTCGATATATTGAAATATGGCGCGCATAGCCGCAGCGGTGGTAATAATTTCTGAGAAAGCTTCGGGCTTTTCAAGTTTGTCCGATAGCACCTGGGCTTTGAGCAGTTGGTTTTCACGCTGCAGTTCTCGCAGCTCAATGGCTCGCTTGACACCGCCGATCAGGCGGCTTTTCTCCACCGGTTTTAAAATATAGTCAAAGGCACCGTGCTGCATGCAGGTTACGGCTGTATCCACATCGTTTGAGCCGGTGACGACCACAACCGGAATTTCCGGATATTCGGCGGTTATCTGTGGCAGCAATTCCTCGCCGGAAATATGCGGCATTCTGAGGTCCAACAGCATCACTTCAATTTCCTGACTGGCAAGCAACGGCATGACATCGCGACTATCGTGACAGGGGATAAAATTGTTCATATTGGCAGAGCGCAATGTCATCTCAAAGCTGGTAATTGCCTGAGCTTCATCATCCACCATCATGACCGGAAACTGCGGATAGTTTGACTGAGTCATTTTGAGTTGCCTTTCACGGTTTATTACTCTTGTTTAATCGGCAGGGTGATCGTTGCCGTGGTGCCCACGCCGGCTTCAGAGATGAAATGTAAGTTGCCCCCGTGCTCCTCTACGATTCGTGATGAAATTGATAACCCCAGTCCGACCCCACCAGCATCGTGTTTGGTGGTAAAAAACGGGTCCATGATATGCTCTAGTGTCTCTGGTGGAATTCCCACGCCCTCATCTCGAATGATGATCATAATATTCGAGGGGTCTTTTTTATTTGTGGTTGATATAAAAATACCCTTGTTGGTGTCTGAAAGGGCCTGGCAGGAATTTTGGATTAAATTGATCATGACCTGTTCGAGTCGCTGGAAATTTCCCTTTAAAAACGGTAAATTCTTTCCGTAGATAATTGAAAATTTGTGGGTGGCGGTTTTGATCATATTGGCAAGAAGCGAAACGGCTGATTCTAAAACCGCATTGATATCGATCGATTGGGTGAGGTCGGCAGTGTCGTCTCTGACATAATTTTTGAGATCGTCAACAATTCGTTTAATCCGTTTGGAACCATCGGATATACCGGAAAACAGAGCCGGAATATTTTTGCGCATTACGCTGAATTCCATGCCGCCGACGATAAAATCACCGTTTTCCTTATAATACTTTTCCAAAATCGGCATTGAATTTTCCCAGGCCTCCCTTAAAATAGGGGAGTTTAACATAATAAAGTTGTTGGGGTTGTTGATCTCATGGGCGACACCGGAAACCAGCGTGCCCAGCGCCACCATTTTGCTGGCCTGCATGAGCTGCTGCTGATGAATTTTGGCCTGTTCCTCGGCATTTTTGCGTTCGGAAATGTCCCGGGCAACCCCCCGAAAGCCAATCGGCCGGCCTTCTGAATCCTGCATTAACGATACGGAGAGCTCGACAAATTTCGTGCTGCCGTCTTTTGCAATCATCTCCCAATCAATTGCTTTGGCAGGTTGGCCGGTTTTATAAACAGTGTTAAAGGTATCATATACCTTCTTGGCTGACTGTGCGCTCATAAATTGCTGGTTGTTCTTCCCGATGAGTTCCTCTTTTGTATATCCTAAAGCTCGGCGCAAGGATTCATTGAAGAAGGTCAGATTGCCGGCCAGATCGACCTCGTAATACCCTTCCTCCATATTTTGCAGGATGGTTCGGTATTTTTCTTCAGATTCGCGCAATGCTTCCTCAGCCTGAACCCGATCGATGATCTCCGTCCTGTAGGATCCGAGGGCATCTCTTAAGTCTTTGCGTTGGGATTCAACTGTGCTCATAGCTGTTGAGTATCGATAGGAGAGTAAAAATGCTTGGGACAGAATGAAGAAAAGGAATCCGAACGGCGCAAAGAAACCGGTTTGGATGATTTCGTCAACGTGCAGCATGTCATTTATGACCGTAATCGCCAATATCAAAAATCCGGCCAGAAAAACAAGGGCCTCAATATTGTGCTGCCGTAGAGAAACCATAATCACATAAAAACTGTACAGAAGCGTTCCGATGGTGATCACTTCATATGGATTGACCGTATAGGAAGTCAGGCGTGCAGGCGCAAAAACCACAATACCGGAAACAACAATGGCAAGTATTTCAATCAGGCGCAAAATGGTTTTTGAAAAATTAGGAAAAAGTGAGCGCATAAATATGGCAAAGGCCGGGACAGCCAGATAAAACGAAAGATACTCCAACTTTATCAGCAATTCCCAGCTCATTTGCGGGAATAATTGCGCCAGATATCGTCCACCGGTGGTCAGCAGTCTTGAAGCAATTAAGAAACAAAAAATACTGAAATATAGCGGTGAACGGTCTTTTTGCCTGAAAAGATAAAGGCCCAGATGATACAGGGCCATAATGAAAAGGCAGCCGAAAAGGAAAAGATCCAGACTGAGGCGCCGTTCATGGATATCGCGGATATCCTTTTCGGTACCCAACTTGATGACTTCCCAGGGCCCGCCGCCGCGTCTGTGATGAAAATTGGATACCTGCAAGATCATATCCACGCGGCTGTTTTGTGCTTCAAAATCAACCACCTGATGGTATTGCTGCGGAACAGTTGATTCACGGTCTTTGCCGGCAACACCCATAGCAACGATTTGTTTTCCATTGATGTAAAGCGTATAGGCGACTGACACTTCCAGCATCCTAAGCGCCAGTGAAGGCGACGCTTCATTTAGCAGGATATTGAGGCGGTAGGTTGCATACC
>JASJAN010000031.1 GCA_030066985.1 Desulfobacterales bacterium | reverse complement strand
GCACCCTATTCAACATAAGGTTTCAAATGGGTATCGCAAGGAATTTAGAAAAGATGATATGCAATGGTTATCGTGTCTGAAATAAGCTGAAATCCCTAGTCTGCTTAACCCGCATATTGCCAACTGCCACTCACTGCGCCTCACCTGAGGTGGGAAACTGAATCCGGGCCAGCTTTTCAGCTGGATCGTGTCCGGGATCAAAGGCCAGCTCGGCAGCGGCGATATTGCTGGTTTTGATACGCATCCACGAGATTTTGCCCTGAGGCACGCCGTCCACATAAGCATTCAGGGGCCGCTTTTCAGAATCGAGGGTGCGAAAAGTTACTTCGGAATTAAGGGACAAAACCACCGGTTGCCAGAAAACAGGGTATAAGACATTGGACCCTACCAACAGAAGGGCCGGTGTGCTCAACGGCAGGGGCGCTGCTCCCATGGCACGGGCGTAGGAGGCTGACCCGCCTGCTGTTGACACCAGAACGCCATCGGCCACCATTTTCTTCAAGCGCACCCGTCCATCGATGACAACCTCAATCCAGGCTGTCTGGCCCGTGACGCGCTCTACCCAGGCTTCATTGAAAGCCAGAGAAATCTTCTGCTCGCCGTTCAAACCCTGTGTCTCAACATGCAGCATGGACTGTTGCTCTACGATCAGCGATTGGCCGATAAGATCGGGGGGCTGATCGGAATTTAATAAGAAGCCGAGGTGGCCGGTATTGATGCCGTAAAAGGGCAACCGTTTGCGCCAGAGCTTTCGGATCGCACGGAGCATGGTCCCGTCACCTCCCACAACCAAAATGATATTGGGGTCTGCGGTGTCCTCTTGGGGGAGCTTTTGTCGCATCTCCTGTGATTTTTTATTCCACTCATCGGCAACGATCAAGGGGCGCACTTCGTCCATCTGAAAATGGGTCGTTCGAGTTTGCGGCATACCGGTATACAAAGAACGCCGTTGGATGTAGGCCTCGACTTTGGGATCGACGCAATCGCTGATCGGCTGTTTATGGAAGATTCGGCTTCGAATCTCCTCACTGTCCATGCCTTCTTCTATGTCGAGGAATCGATGCTGCGGCGGCAGGTCGGAAGGGTCGATTTTTTCGCCGACCTTGCGGACGATTACGAATTGCTGGTTTTTCCAGAAACGCTCATCACGCGATTTGTGGACTTTTGACGCGCCTACGGCGCCGCCTCTGATCATATCCGGCCTGAGGACGATCCAGATATCGCCGTTAAATGCTATCTTTTCCTGGATATTGCTTGCCGGGGTGTACTCATCGGCCTCCAGATCGAAAAACTCGATGCGCACCTTTGGAATGTTTTGAAAGGCGAGGTCGATCATGGTGGCACGGTAAACCGGGGGGATGTCGTATTTAATCGTCTCTCCGGGCAGGCGGTGCCAGGGCGTAACGATCACTTCGTCAAACTCCCTGCATAGCGCCTCAGCCACAAGCCGGTGGCGGCGACCCGGCGGATTAAAACTTTCGCGGTATATAGCGACCTTTTTGCTCACGAACGGGCTCCCCATTTGGATTTAGCCGCCAGCAAGCCTGGCAGTCGCCTCTGCCAGGCTGTGGGTTGAATAAAAAAGATTGAAACAGAATACTCTGGGATTAGGTGTTGGCAACCAACCAGCGCACGACATAGCTCAGGATAAAGGCGGCCAGCAAGCCAGCGCACCACAGTGCCGCAAACCACAACCATTGGCGCTTTTTATCAATAGGCGCTTTCATGTTCATGGGATGCTTTTCCCCTGAAAACATAGTAGCAGTAGCCGATGTATGCCAGAATCAGCGGCAACATAACAGCGGTGCCGACCAGCAGCAGGGATTGGGATTCGGGCGTGGCCGCCGCTTGACGGTAGGTCACCGCAAAGGGGACCACATAGGGCCACATGCTGATGGCAATACCCAGGTAGCCGGTTAGAAACACGCCGAAACTCAGTAAAAACGGGCGCACCTCCCGGTCGGTGTGCAGATCGCGCCAGATGATGACCAGCATGATCCCACTGGCAGTCGGGATGGGCGCCAGCAAAAAGAAGTTGGGCATGCTGAACCATAGCGATCGAATCGCAGGGTTCATGATCGGTACGCTGATGCTGACGGCCGCCAGAGCCAAAGCCACAAAACCGATGGCATAAGCGGCGCTTTTGCGGGCCCAGGCCTGGGTTTCACCATCGGTTTTGATCACCAGCCAGGTGGCGCCCAGCAGGGCGTAGCCGAATAACAGACCCACTCCGTTCATGAGACTGTAAGCATTGAGCCAGTCGAAAGCCCCGCCGGCATAGCTGCGGCCTTCGACTTCAATGCCCTGCACGATGGCGCCGATAATCATCCCCTGCATCAGCGCCGCGAGAGCGGAGCCGAAATGAAAGGAAACATCCCAGATGCGTTGGGATTTGCCGCTGGCTTTGAAGCGAAACTCAAAGGCCACTCCGCGGAAAATCAGTCCCAGTAACATGAGGATGATCGGGATATACAGCGCCGGCATCAGGATGACAAAGGCCAGTGGAAAGGCGGCCAGCAGACCGCCGCCACCCAGCACCAGCCAGGTTTCATTGCCATCCCAAAATGGGGCAATGGAATTCATCATGCGGTCCCGGCACTGATCGGTCGGTGCAAACGGAAAAAGGATGCCCACGCCGAGGTCAAAACCGTCCAGCAGAATATACAGGAAAATGGCGATGGCGATGATTCCGAACCATAACATCGGCAGATCCACAAAACTTTCGAAACTAAACATGCTGGTCTCCTTTCTCACCGGCTACGTCCGTGACAATCGGTGGTTTTTCGACACCATGGTCGCCATAGGCTTCCGGCTTACCCTCGGGTCCTTTGCCGATCAGTTTCAAGATGTAGTAGCTGCCGGCACCGAATACGAATATATAGACGATCACAAAGGCGATCAGGGAAATGGCGAGGGATGTCCCGGCCACCGGTGAGGTGGCATCGGATGTGCGCATCAGACCCTGGACAATCCAGGGCTGGCGGCCCACTTCGGTTACATGCCATCCGGCCAGCACGGCAATAAAACCTGCCGGTGTCAGTGCCATACACCACAACTGAAACCAGCGGGTATCAAACAGTTGCTTTTTAAAATGGAGAATAAGCGCGACCAATCCGGTTAATACCATTAATGAACCTAATCCAACCATTATTTTAAAGGCCCAGAATACAAGGGCCACCGGTGGGCGCTCATCTTTGGGCCACTCCTTTAACCCTTTAATTTCACCATCCAGACTGTGGGTGATGATGAGACTGGACAGCTTGGGAATTTCAATGGCGAATCTGTTGGTTTCTGCTTCCTGATCCGGCAGGGCGAAAAGGACCAGTGGTGCGCCGCTCTGGGTCTCCCAAAGACCTTCCATGGCAGCCAATTTGGCTGGCTGGTGCTTGAACGTGTTGAGGCCATGCAAATCACCGAAGAAGAGCTGCATGGGGGCAACAAAGATAGCCATAATCATGGCCATGCCGAACATGACGCGGGCGTGCTGCACATGACGCTGTCTCCACAGGTAGTAGGCGCCAATACCTGCCACGGTAAAGGCAGTCGTCAGATAAGCAGCAGTAATCATATGCACGAATCGATAGGGAAACGAGGGGTTAAAGATGATCTCCAGCCAGCTGGTGGGATGCAGCAGTCCATCCGAGCCTACCTGGAATCCCTGTGGCGTCTGCATCCAGCTGTTGACTGATAAAATCCAGAAGGCCGAAATCATTGTCCCCACCGCAACGATGACTGTGGAAGCGAAGTGCATTTTGGGGCTGACGCGGTTCCAGCCGAACAGCATGATTCCCAGAAATGAAGCTTCCAGGAAAAAGGCCGTCAAAACCTCATAACCGAGCAACGGCCCAATGATGTTGCCGCCGACATCCGTAAATCTGGACCAGTTGGTACCGAACTGAAATGGCATGACCACACCGGAAACCACCCCCATGCCGAAGGTGACCGCAAAGATTTTAACCCACATGCGATAAACATCGGCGTAGATCTGATTGCCGGTTCTCAGCCAGCGCCACTCGAGCACCGCCAGCCAGCTGGCCAGCCCGATGGTAAATGCCGGGAATAAGATGTGAAATGAAATCGTAAACGCAAATTGAATGCGTGCCAATAGAGTGGGATCTAAGTTTTCAAACATAGTCAGCTCTCTTAATCATTAGGTTAGGGTTTGGCGATTAGGTGTAGGGTAATAAATTAATTTTTTACGCATTTGTCAAGAAACTGTTGTGGAAGTTTAACAATTTAAAGTGGAATACATAATGCTGTCAGTAATATGTTATTTGACCGTTGTGCACTAAATTTAGGATAAACAAATGGTTTAAGAACAATTAGATGCCATCCCCGATTGGAAGGTTACAAATTCGGAAAATTAAAATACGAGTAACCAATCCTCACCTCCCATAAATACTATGCCAATGTGCAAATATTTTTTCGGGTTAGCTTTCTGACACGACGGTCGCAAAAAGTCTATTTTCTATAAAATTTGAATAAATATAATTACTTAGCTGGTTTCAGCAAAATGCTAAAGTGAGAAACCATTTGATCAATATACCATCTTATACAACTTGAAACCTTATAAAACAAACTTATCCTATAAAACTATAAATAAATTTGACATTAACGACTAATTTTTTTATAAAATTGGCTAAATTTTAAAGACTGGGATGCATACTTTGCCGTTATTCAAAAGCAGTTCGCCTGAGCGGTTTGCAAGTTTCATTTAAAATATGAAAGCTTATGTCAGTTTACCAAACGGTTTCGCAAGTAAGGTATATTCTGAAACTTGTCCGCGCTCATCGTGATCTGGCAAGGATAGGACCACAGCAATTTTTATCATATTGCATCTCAGCTGATTAACACGATCCTAGCATTCGGTGTATAATACAAAATCTTTTGCAATTTTATCGGTTTTGAGCTTTCAGCAAAATAGTGCATGAATTACATTTTGGAGATTTGTTAATGGAACAGGGCCCGCCGCTGCCGCCTCACGCTAAGTCTGATATTCTCAGCCAGCTAGAGTTCATGCTGGTCAATCCGGATTTTCGTGCCAAACCACAGCAGACTGCCCTTTTAAAATATATCGTTCTCATGGTTTTGGACGGCAAAACCCGCGACTTTACAGAAGGCACTCTGGCGACCGAAGTATTTGGCCGTGGGCCAGACTTCGATCCCAACATGGACCCCATCGTAAACATCCAGGTCGACTTGTTGCGGCGAACGTTGATACGGTATTATCAGACCGTTGGTAAAAACGACTCCGTTCGCATCGACATCCCCCCGGGCACCTATATGCCCGAGTTCAAAATAAGTAAATGATCAACTTCATTTCATTTTAAACCCGCATCCGGTTCCTCGCCACCTGGCTTTTTCACAAGCCTAAGACGTTGGTCCCAACCTAGCGGGTATCTGCCTTAGGGGTCATATCGTTATTTCTTATTGTGACTTAGTTGTATTTGCTCCCCTCAAGAATTGGCACTATAGATTCAAGTCGACAAAAGCCGCGGCTGTAAACCAATAAGAACCGTAACCTATCTCAAAAATAGTAGATTACCTAGTTCGGTTTGCCGGTTCCCAGTTGAGCCGGTTATGCCCGTTAAAAAGGAAAAAAGTCTAATTTGATATTCCTAACCGGCAGACGGGCTAACCCACCGGAGGCGGACAAGCGGGTAACGGGTTCAACCTGAAGTAACCGAGCATTTTGAATCGATTTGTAATCTGCCACGATATTGGCGGACCATTGAACTCCCTTTCCACCTCTGGCGGATTAGGTGCATTTTTGAGATAGGTTTTAATTTGTTCCAGATCCGATCTGCCGCGCCCAATCGGGGAAGACATTTACATCGATGTTAAAGATGGCCGGCCCGATGAAGTATAAAAGGGTTACCATTATGATACCGATGATATTGATGATAATTCCCGTTTTGGCCATTTCCGCGATTTTGATTCGTCCGCTGCTAAAAACGATGGCATTGGGGGGAGTGGCAATCGGCATCATAAAGGCACAGGAGGCCGAGAGGGTGGCCGGGATCATGAGCAGCATCGGATTGATGTTGATGTCAACGGCAAGCGACGCCAAGATCGGCAGAACCATTTGGGTGGTGGCGGTATTGGAGGTCACTTCGGTTAAAAAGGTCATGACCGTACAGATCATAAATATCATCACGATGGGGTGCAGCTGACCGATACCTGCAAAGTTTTGGCCGATCAATGCTGAAAGTCCGGTGCTCTGGAAGCCCTTGGCCAGGGCAAAACCACCCCCGAAAAGGATAACAATGTGCCAGGGCATTTTATTGATCACGTTAGTGCCCATCAGGGTAGGGGTTTCGGCATCCGCGCTGCGCGTGGGGATAAAAAATATGAGCAGTGCCATGACCAAAGCCACTGTGCCGTCATCGATCAGTTTTGGATAGGGAAGCAGGTTGGACCATCCGGGGATGGAAACAAATCCCAGAATCAGATCTTTGCGAAATACCCACAGCACGGCTGTTAAAGAGAATATAAGCAGCACGACGCGCTCTTCAAAGCTCATCGGCCCCAATTCTTTATAGGCCTTATTCACAATGGATTTGTCTATGGTGACATGCGCTGGAACTCGGTAGAGGACCTTCGTGAGCATCCACCAGATGACCACCAAAAAAACGGCTGCCAGGGGAAGCGCCATGACAAACCAGGTGCCAAAGGCAATCGGCTTGGCCGCCGGAAAGGTGATCGAAAAAATCCTCGCAAAGGCCAGGTTAGGAGGCGTGCCGACAAGGGTGGCCATCCCCCCCACCGAGCAGGCATAGGCAATGCCCAGCATCAAGCCCAGGGTGAGTTTATGGGTCTCTTTGGCGCCGAAATCGGATTCCATTTTCGAAACAATGGCCAGGCCAATGGGCAGCATCATAATGGCCGTTGCGGTATTGGATATCCACATGGACAAAAAGGCCGCCGCCACCATGAAACCCAAAACAATACGGGAAGGGCCGCCGCCGATCAAGCGGATGATATATACGGCAATCCGCTTATGGAGGTTCCATTGCTCCATGGTCAAAGCGATCATGAAACCGCCCAAAAACAGAAAAATGGTGCTGTTGACATAAATGGGCGCTGTAGCTTTGGTGCTCAATATGCCCAGCAATGGGTAGAGAATCATGGGCAGCAGGGATGTGGCAAAAAGGGGAATGGCGTCTGTAATCCACCAGACGGCCATCAGAACAGCGATCGCCGCCATACGTGTGACAACCGGTTTGCCCGGCTCTAAATCCAAAATTAATATTACCATCAAAAACAATACCGGCCCTAAAATTAATCCTGTTTTTTGAGATATGCTTCTGACCGGTTTTGATGATTTATCGGGCATTATCCTGTTTTTGTCCTCCGGTTTTCATGAAAAGGGATTCTGAATGGCTATTACACATGCGATGTATAATGCGGTTCATACATCTGCGATTGAATAAAGGCTGCTAAATTGTCTGGTTGTTGAATACGGGCTAACCCTTTCTCAAACGCCAGCTGGGCCACGGCGACGGCGATATGTAAAGAAATCTGGCGGATGGTATTCAGAGGCGGGTATATGCGCCCGCTTTCAAAGTCAGCCTGGGAGACTTGCTTGGCCAGCGTTTCAGCCGCTGCCAGGAACATGTCTTCGGTGACGTGTTTGGCCTGACTGGCAATGACGCCTAAGCCGACACCCGGGAAAATATAGGCGTTATTGCCCTGCCCGGGGATGAAAGTTTTTTGATCAATGGTGACCGGATCAAAAGGGCTGCCGCTGGCAAACAGGCAGCGCCCTTGGGTCCAGGTGTAGGCCTCGCCGGCCGTGCATTCCGCATTGGCGGTGGGGTTGGAAAGGGCAAAAATGATGGGCTGCTCATTAATTTCAGCCATGGTTTGCAGCACTTGCTTATCAAACTTACCGGCCTGAGCAGATACGCCCACGATCGCAGTGGGTTTCAACGCCTGGACGGCGGACAGAAAATCCGGCACAGGCGCATGATCGTGAGCAAAGGGTTTTTTATGGTCCGCCAGCCCTTCACGGCTTTTGACCACCAACCCATTGGAATCCACATACCAGCATCTCTGACGGGCATCGGCAAGCGACATCCCGCTTTTAACCAGTGCGGATACGATCAGTTGACCTATTCCGGTTCCAGCTTCACCCGCTCCCATAAATAAGAAGGTTTGATCTTGCAAATTGCGATGACCAAGCCGCATGGCGGCTAACAAACCGGCCAGGCTCACACAGGCGGTTCCCTGGATGTCATCATTAAAGACACATATCCGGTCACGGTAATTTTTCAGCAGCCGGAATGCATTCTGGTTGCCAAAATCCTCGAACTGAATCAATGCTTTGGGAAATATTTCCTGCACCGCGATGACGAATTCTTCGATGATTTCATCATAAGCTTCACCCCGTAGACGCTCCTGTCTGAGCCCGATGTAATGCGGATCATTAATGAACTCGGCATTGTTGGTGCCCACATCGATCATCACCGGCAGGCAGTGTTGAAAAGGGATACCGGCACCAGCCGCATACAGGCATAGTTTGCCTACGGGGATGCCCATGCCGGAGGCTCCCAGATCGCCCAACCCTAAAATCCGTTCGCCATCGGTGACCACGATGACCCGGACGTCTTTACCAGGCCATTGCTCAAGCAGCTCCGCATAACGTCCTTTTTCATCAGCCGTTAGAAATATTCCCTGGGGCCTGCGAAAGATGTGGGAGTATTCCCGGCAGGCCTCCCCCACCGTGGGGGTGTAAATGATGGGCATCATTTCTTCCAGGTGATTGACCAGTACGCGGTTAAATAGGGTCAAATTCTGATCCAGCAAGGTCATTAGAAAGATGTATTTTTCTATATCAGAGGGTTTTTTGTCATAATTTTCCATGACTCTGGCTTCCTGTGCCTCGATGGTGTCCACCACCGGCGGCAGGAGGCCGTCAAGCCCCAAGGCCATCCTCTCGGCATGGGTAAAGGCTGTCCCTTTATTGTATAAGTTATCATTTATGATTTCATGACCGCTCAGCCCGTCGGGGATGGTAAGATCAGCCATCGTGTTCTCCCAAGTTTTGATTCAGTTGTATAATCTCTAAAAAATGGATTATTTTTTTGAGCGACTTTTTGATTCGTCCCTGTTTTTTCAAAGACCTTATCCGCTAATTATAAAAATGCAGTCGTTAAAAAGATCAGGAGTATAATCAGCGTGGGCAATATAGCAGCACGAAATATCCCGCCGGCGCCGATGCCTGTTTTGAAATATTTCTTGAGTATCGACACCGCCGCGGGGTTGGGAGCATTGGCGATGATGGTTAGACCCCCGCCGCTGACCGCCCCGGCCACGACCGCGTGTTTGAGGCTGTCGGTGAATCCCGGCACCAGGGTGGCTAGATAAGTAATGGCGGCGTTGTCATTGAACGCCGTCAGGGCAGTGGCTCCCAGCAACAGTGGGATTTCATTCAGATTGCCGAGAATCGGCGAAATCCACCAGGCCTGCACCCCGCCGTGGAACACCAGTCCGCCCAAGAAAAACCCCACCAGCAGCGCCGGTTTCAGGTTGATGCGATTCTGGTAAGGCTCGGTTACGATGGAAAAGCCCAGGAAAAACAGCATCCCGGCAATGAACAGGGGTGGATGGTGGGCGGTGACAATGGTCCAGACCATGAAGAGAAGGTGCACGACGGTTACCCAGCCCGGTACCGGGTCGTCACGCTTGTCCCAATCGGGATCATGAAACAGCCCGCGCTCCTCCGGCGACAAAAGGCGCGGTAGGTCCTCACGCAGGGCGCGTAGTTTGATCTCTTGAAAGCGCTCGTCAAAGGCCTGGCGCACAAGGTCTTCATCCACCTTTTCATTGGACAGTTCCTTAACCAGGCCTGCTTCAAGCCGCTCTTTGACTTCAGCCGCGACCGCCTCGACCTCCTTATGGACCCTGCCTTCCGTTTGCAGTTCAGTTTCAACTGTCGATATGATTTCCCGGAAGCGGGTATGTGTTTCCCTGTGCTTTAAATATTTTTGCTGGATTTGGTTTTTTAGACGCACCACTGTAAATTTTTCCTCCAATCGTCGCAGTTCCTTGCGAAAGAAGAAAAAATAGAGCGTGTTGGAAATCAGGATGGCGGCCAGAGCTTCCAATCCGAAATGAGCCAGCATGTGCCCAGTGCTCCAGCCCCAGGGGCCGGCGACCATCAACACCGGCGGGGCTGCAAAATTGGTCAGGGTGCCGCCGATGGAAACGTTGACGAACAGCAGGCCCACGGTGCCGTATTTAAAGCTGTCGCTGGGCTCCAGTTCGTATAAGACGCGGCCCAACACCAGGGCGGATAAAGTCATGGCGGCTGGTTCGGTGATAAAGGATCCCAACAGCGGGCCGATGGTCATGGTGGTCAGCCACTGAGCGCTTAGCGTGCCGCCGAGCAGGCCGGCGATCTTGCCAATGGCTGCCTCGGCAAACCGCAGAATCGGGCGGGTGGAAGCCAGGGTCATGATGACCACGATAAACATGGCTTCGTTGAAATTGACTTTGTGGCTGACGTAATATACCAGGGTGTGCCAATCGTAAAATCCAATGATCGCCACCGCCAGCGCAACGGCCCAGAGACCAAAGATGACTTCCACTTCGCCAAAAAAATGAAACAATCGGGCCCCCAGGTGGACCTCATAGGGTTTGATTTGGCCGGCTTTGATTTTTTCCGCGTGTTCGTGTTCCCATTTATGGGCGATGGCCAGAAACTTGCTGGCCGAGAATGTATGCAAAATGGCCAGGATGAAAATCAGGGTGGCGACCAGATTGAAAGGTTCCTGCTGAATGCGGTTTTTTAAGATGGCTCCGATACTTTTGATATCCGCATCACCGTAACTGTCCAAGCTGGGGGGAAAGGCAATAGTCTCGCCATCGTGGGGCTCGCTGGCAACCGCAACCCCCGTGCATACAATAGCCAGGGCCATACAGCACAGTAAAAGCACGATCTTTGTTTTCCTGTTCAGCTTCATTGGCACTTCCTTCTCTATCGGAGGTTTTAAAGGCGCTCTTTTTTGATGGGTGACGAATCTTGCGTCAATGGAAAAGTTTTCGGTCCTGATTTTCAATATGCCCTAAAAGTCGACCTGCAGCCGCAAGCCCAGGGTATAGGCCGTATCGAATTGTTCGTCCACCGGGCGGATGGCCTGAGCATTGACAGACAAGTGCGCTGCAGGGGTTACCATATAGTTGTAATAAGCTTCGAACGCATGCTCCCAGGTCCGCAGATCATCGACAAGATCGCGCAGGTCGCCAGAAATGTGGGATCCGGCCCAGCCAAGGCCCCACTCGTCATCGTCGCGGCCTGGAAGGGACACGCCGATTCCTCGTAAGCCGAAGCTGTAAAATTCATCAATGACGTTGCGATCCTCGGGATGCCACCCAAAGCGGCAAAAGATGCCAATACCGCGCGGCGCCAGATTGTTGCGCATTAGCCCTTGACTTCCCTCCTTCACCCACAGGTACTGGGAAAAATTGCCGATCACCGTATAGTTGCTGGACTTTTCGTCGATGGGCACTTCACCAATGAGCTGCGCGAACAGCCTTTGTCTGGAAATATCGAAGCTGGCTCTCTCCTTGGTCGAATAGGCGAGATCCACCAGGAAGCGGCCGGGTTTTGAGGCGATTTCATAGGAGAAAACATAATCAAAGACGAAGGAGAGGTCCCTGGTGGTAAGGGTATCGAAAGTACCGACTTCGGCTGTGGCCTTTGCATCATCACTGTTTATGCCGGTGACAGCCGTAAGCGAATGCATTTTGTTGGGCGACCAGTTGAGCCATCCGATCAGGGTGGTATATGGAAAATACTCTCCGGGAATCGGGTTGACAACCAGCCCCGAATATAAAAATTGGCTGCGTTCCCGGTTGGCCAGTATGTTGGTGTCGCCATATGAAGCAAAATTCATCTTGCCGCCGGCCGCCATTAGGTTCCAGGGCAGGGACTGGATGTAGTACCATTCAGACAGTGCCCAATTGTTGTTGCTTGAATCCGTATCGGGAAATTGCTGGTCATGGTTGGCCGACTGAAAAGATCCGACATCATTGTTGATACCGGATCGCCACCGGCCTTCACCGTGCACAAAGAGCGCGCCGCCGGGCCAGAGGTCGGCTTTGCCGGTGTCATACCACATCCACAGGTCGGTCGAACCGTTGTAGCGCGTGTTTTTGTCATCGCCACCGGAAAAATTGCGCTGCAGGAACTGCGTGACACCGACGTTCATATAAAGGCCGTGATCGACCAGCGTTTGGCGAACATTGCCGGGATTGCCTAGCAGGTTGGAGCGCTCAAGGATACCGCCGTGAACTGTGTTGGCATCCCCGAAAAACTTATCATAGCGCATGGCCGAGTAAAAGAGTTCAGGTGACGCCTCTGTGAGGGAGAATTTGCCCTTTCTGGCCGTTTCGGCTGTGGCAGGCCCCGCAGGCCCGGCCGCAATTACCGCCAGGACGGCCAGACTCAACAAAAGCTTTTGCAAAAATGCAGTCGTATTCATGTCCTCGTTCCTCAGTGCATCTATATTATGGGCCGCCCATTTTGACCGTGAACTGCGACATACTGGGCAATAGCCCGTTAATTTTTGCTTTTAAATCTGTCATATTGGCCTATAATGGGTTGGTTTGTCAATTTGCACTAAATTTAGGATAAACAAATGGTGTTTAGGGGCGATAATTTTCGCGATTTAACCAAAAAAGATTGGTTTTATGCTAAAACAATAAGATACAACGCGAATTTGCCTTATCACTCGATTTTTCATTTGTGTATGAGCTCATTTATCGTTATGACCACAAAACGCCCCTCACTGCGTATCGAATTGTCTTGTCAGGGCCAACCAAGTCGATATATTAGATCAAACTGGAGGGTATACCTATGGCCAAAGATGCAACCTGTGAAGCACCGAAGCTCAGTCTAAAGGAGCTGGAAGAAAGCTATCGGGATCTTTTTAGCCGGATCAGTGACCTCGTTATGATCCACGATCTGGACGGCTGCCTGCTGAATGTCAATCCCGCCGTGTGCCAACTTTCAGGATATGCGGTTGAAGAATTAATCGGTCGACCCATTGATGATTTCATCATTCCCAAATTTCGACACGTATTCCGAGAAACTTATTTGAAGGAGATCATCGAGCAGGGCTGCTCCGAGGGTGTGGTTATATTCCAGGCGAAAGATGGAAACGCATACTATGTCGAGTACCGCAATGTTTTGGTTAAAAAGGATGGGCATGAACCCTATATCAGCGGTCTTGGCCGTGACATTACTGAGCGCAAAAGGGCGGACGAAGCTCTGCAAAAAGTTTATGATGAAATGGAACAGCGAATAAAAGCACGCACCGCCGATCTGGCAAATGCAAACGAAGATTTGAAGCAGGAAACAATTGAGCGCAAGCAGGCAGAGAAGAATCTGCGCATAGGACAGGAGCGCTACGAACTGGCAACACGTGCCGCTAGTGTTGGCGTATGGGATGTCAATCTACAGACCAACGAATTTTATCTCGACCCGAACGTTAAAGCCATTTTAGGCTACCGTGACGATGAAATTCCAAACGATTTGGATATTTGGGCGGGATTCGTTCATCCGGATGACAAACAGCCGGTGATGGATGCTTTTCAGGCCCATATTGAAGGCAAAACGCCTGAGTACATTTTTGAACATCGCATGCGGCACAAAGATGGTTCCAACCGCTGGATTCTGGTGCGTGGAACAGCGATTCGAGATACAAAGGGCAATCCGATCCGCGTCATCGGCACAGATACCGATATCACCCAGCGCAAACAGGCAGAAGAAGCACTTCGCAAAGCCCGTGAAAAACTGGAACAGCGTGTAGCAGACCGCACAGCCGAGCTGGGCCGCATAAATGAGCAATTAAAGAAAGAAATCATCGAGCGCCAACGAACAGAGAAGGATTTGCGGGATAATGAGGAACGTTATCGTGCCTTAG
Organism: Desulfobacterales bacterium; assembly: GCA_030066985.1. Lineage (NCBI taxonomy): Bacteria > Pseudomonadati > Thermodesulfobacteriota > Desulfobacteria > Desulfobacterales > Desulfobacterales bacterium. Next base: position 60,404 of record JASJAN010000031.1, on the reverse strand, counting down.
CGGATGCATCATTTGAAGCCGTATTTATTTCCGATAAAGGCATTTGTATCGACACCAATCATACCGCTGCCGAAATGTTTGGGTATGCGCATGATGAGTTGATGGGCATATTTGGTACCGACGTCATTGCTCCGGAATCCAAAGAATTGGTAAAGCAGCATATCTTGTCCGGATATGAAGAACCCTATGAAGCAGTTGCCCAGAAGAAAGATGGAACCACTTTTCAAGTTAAAATTCACGGCAAGATGACCCAATATAAAGGCCGAAATGTCAGAGTAACCGTCGTTCATGACATAGACCAAAGCAAGCAAATGGAGAACAGACTTAGGCAAAGCGAGAAGAAGTATCGAGATATATTTGAACTTTCACCGGAAGCGATCGTACTTCTTGATAGCAAGGGCATTGTCCTGGATATGAATGCAAAGATACATGACTGGCTCGGGTACAGTCTGGAGAAATTTATTGGAAAACATTTTTTGGATGTTCCCTTTTTGTCCGAAGAAGGCAAAGTTAAGGCCGAGGCAAAATTTACACAAAGGATGACCGGCAAGAAAGTTGCCCCTTACGAGCTTGGATTTTATCGCAAGAATGGCAAGAAAAGGGTTGGCAGGATAGTGGCCAATCCGATTAAGGATGAAAACGGGGAAATCATTCAAATTTTGGTAATGATATCTGACGTCACCGAGGGTAAACAATCGGAAGAAGAGCTAAAAATCAAAACCCAGAACCTTGAGGAAGTTGTTACGGCATTAAAAGTTCTGTTGGAACAAAGAGAGTTGGATAAGACCGAACTCGAAGAAAAAGTGCTGTTAAATGTTTCTAAACGGATTATACCGTATCTGGAAAAATTAAAATCGAAAAACGCTAAGGATAGCAAAAAGGCCTATATCGATATCATCGAATCGAATTTAAATGACATTATATCACCTTTTATTCACGATTTATCCAATAAATTCATTAAACTCTCGCCGACTGAAATCCAGGTAGTGGATATGATCAAACAGGGTAAAACGACAAAAGAAATTGCCAAAACCATGAATGTAGCCACCAGTACGGTTGATACGCACCGCAATCATATCAGGAAAAAGTTGGGCATCACCAACAAAAATATAAATCTGACAACCTACCTGAATTCCCTCACATAATATGGATATTTTATCCATATTTTATCCTTAATATTCCAATATTGATTCTCGACCGAATTCTCACTAATTTGACTTATAAGATCCGGGACCTATTCTTAAGGTATGGTTTTAGTTCAAGTTTGCATGCCTGAATATACTGTAATGGACTTTATCAGCCGTGGAAAATCTTTACTTATCCACTGTTACATAACTGGCATAAATGGTTTTTGGATTGTCTTGTCAACCAAAGCAGCCAATCAGACTATAGTACAAAGCCTAAAGCGATAAACCTGTATATGAGCCGCCCCCCTGAATGTTGATTAACGTCTGCCTAATATTAAGCTAACATTTTGCAGATAGCTAAAGATATCTTTTAAGGGATTTGCAGTTGCTTAACATGAGACAGCGCCACGGCCGCTTACTGGAGATAGGTTGATGATTAACAAACCAATGCCGTCATCTTCCCCAGACGAGCACATTTTCCGCCAGCTTGAACGGATGCTGGACAGCCCGGACTTTTCTGCCACGCCGCAGCAGATCGCCCTTCTAGAATACGTCGTGAAACAAACCTTGGCCGGTAATGCCGGCAGTATCAAGGGCTACACAGTGGCCACCGAGGTCTTCGGCCGCAGATCGGATTTCGATCAGAGTATCGACCCCATCGTAAGTATCCAGGCAGCCAGACTGCGACGGGCGCTGAAGCGCTATTACGAGACCGCCGGTAAAAACGACCCTGTTCGTATCGACATTCCCAAGGGCACCTATGTGCCAACCTTTACAGAACTTCTCCCGCCGGCTGATCAACACATTACCATTGCACAGGCTAAGCCGGTCGATGTCATCGCAACCTGGCCGACCATAGTGGTTCAACCGCTGACAAACCTGACAGATGATCCGGAGGACAATTATTTATCGATTGGTCTGACAACGGAGCTGGCCCATGCACTGAGCCATTACCGGGAAATCCGGGTTTTGGAGGCCCTCCATCGAGACCAGCGATCGGCCACCGCCCCGGCAATGGATTGCGATTTTATTATAGACGGGCATGTTCGCCGCGATCCAGAGGGTGTCAAGGTGGCGGTCCGTTTGTGTGACGCTAAGAAGTGCATTCAAATCTGGTCGGGTAAATACCAGGGGGACTTCGAGGCCGCTAAAATGGTCTCGTTTCAAGAGAATGTGGCCGCTGAAGTCGCCGTCCGGGTGGCTGGTGATGATGCCGTCATCACCCGGCATTTTGCTGATCTATTTAGAGACAATGTACCGCCTGCCCTGGCAACCTATGACGCCATGCTGCGATTCTGGGAAAGCGCCTCCCAGCTAACCCCGCAAAGCATGGTGCGCGCTATTCAAGCATTGGAACATGCAGTCGTCCGTGATCCTGATTATGGGCAAACCTGGTCAATGCTGGCCGCTCAATATGCCAACAACTACGGTTTGGAATTGATTAATCATCCAACGCCTCTGGAAAAGGCGGCGCAATATGCCCAAAAAGGGGTCAGCCTTGATCCGACCAACCGACGCGCCAGAATGATACTGGCTTATGTCCGGTTCATGGAGAACAAGCTCGAGGAGGCACGCTACGAAGCTGAAACCGCCTATCACCTATGTCCGAATTCTTTGATGGTTTTAGATACTATCGGCTGGGAGATGGCCCTGGCGGGCGGCTGGGAGCGCGGAATCAACTGGATCAAAAAGGCGATAAAATTAAATCCTTACCATCGCTCCTGGGTGCGGCATGCGGTGTGCATAAATTGGTTTCGATTAGGGGATTACCAAAAAGCATACCAGGAAAGCCTTCATTTTATGATGCCGGATCTGTTTTGGGATCCGTTATTAAAAGCTGCGGCTTGTGGTCATCTTGAAAGAATTGAAGAGGGGCAGACAGCTATTCAGAGCCTGCTGGCGCTCAAACCCGACTTTGCACGGCGCGGTCGGATCCTGATCGGTCGGTACATTAAATATGAAGACATTGCCAATCGTACTATAGAAGGTCTTGGCAAACTGGGCATGAACATTGATTCGCGATAATGTAAATATGCCAAAAAATCAAAAGCCAAAACCACCAACGCTTAATGATCAAATTTCCCGTCAACTCCGGCATATGCTGGCCAGCACGGATTTTACGGCCTCACCCCAGCAGGTTGCCCTGTTGAATTTTGTTGTGAACCGAACTCTGTCTGGTAAAGCCCACGAAATAGTGGATTTCACAATTGCCGTAAAAGTTTTCGGCCGCGGACCGGAATTCGATCTGCGCACCGATCCCATTGTTGGCATTCGGGCCGATATGCTGCGGCGGGCTTTTGAGCGGTATTACAGGACCTCCGGCAAAAACGATCCGATTCGAATCAATATTCCCGATGGCACCTATGTGCCTATGTTCCGCAGGCAAAAACTGAACCGGAGCTGAATCCGTGCCCTAAGACCGACTTGCACGCATGCGAACGAACTCAAATATCCTATGCCATCACGTTTGAAGATATCATTTTGCGGGACATCAAAGGGTTTGCTGTGGTCGGCATGGCGGTTGGATAATCCCAAAAGGCTGCACTTCTCGCTGCGCTTTCATTCACGGATGTAAGACCATTTATCTTCAGTTTAATACATTAACTGATTTAAATATATACAATTAAAATTTAACCGAATGAGTACCTGTGATGGTTGACTATAACAAGCAACTAATCTATACATCAGTAAAATCTGCAGAGATACGATACCCCTGTCGACCTAAATATGGTAAACAGAACTACATCCGTATCCAGGAGAAGCGATGATAAAGAAGGATCGGAACCCGCCTACTCCCCCCAAGGACAAAATTACCTCACAGGTCGAGCGCCTGCTGAATAGCTCGGATTTTAAGGCCACGCCGCAGCAGAGTGCCCTTTTAAAATTTGTTGTGGCGCAGACACTGACAGGTAAGACAGACCGAATTAAAGGCTACACGGTGGCCACCGAGGTCTTCGGTCGCCGGTCGGACTTTGACCAGAGTATCGATCCCATTGTGAGCATTCAGGCCAGCCGTTTGCGGCGGGCGCTGGCGCGGTACTACGAGACTGTCGGTAAAAATGACCCCATACGCATCGATATCCCCAAAGGCGGTTATGTGCCGACGTTTAATGAACAATCACCTGACGACCATCCCATTGCCGTTGAAGAGGCCGAGCCGGTCGATGTCATGGCCACCTGGCCGACCGTACTGGTTCGAAAGCTGGAAAACCTAACCAAACATGCGGATGACGATTATCTATCGATCGGATTGACAGCGGAGCTGGCCCATGCCCTGGGCCATTTTCGGGAAATCCGGGTATTTGAAGCGTTCCATCAGGATGAAGCACCAGCCCTCTTGGACCCCAGTATCGATTTTATCATGGCCGGAAGTGTTCGTCGCGATCCGCAGGGCATAAAGGTGAGGATCAGGTTGGAAGATGCTAAGAAGGGGCTTCAAATCTGGTCGGGTAAGTATCAGGGGGAACTTGAAGTCTCCAAAATGATCTCGTTTCAAGAAGATGTGGCTTCAGAAGCCGCCGTCCGTATCGCCGGTGATAATGCCGTCATCACCAGACACCTTGTAGATGTATTTAGAGACAAGTCAACACCGAACATAACGACCTATGAAGCCATGCTGCGTTACTGGGAGTCCGACACCCTGCTCACCCCACAAAGCATGGTGAAAGCCATTCGAGCATTGGAGCAGGCGGTAGCCCGGCAACCGGATTTTGGGCAAATCTGGTCGATGCTGGCCGCCCAATATGCCGACAACTACGGGCTGGAAATCGTCGATCTGCCAACACCTCTGGAAAAAGCCGTGGAGTTCGCCCAAAAAGCAGTCAGCCTCGATCCGGTCAACCGACGTTCCCGAATGATTCTGGCCTATATACGCCTCATGGAAAACAGGCTTTCAGAGGCGCGACACGAAGCTCAAATCGCCTACGACCTGTGTCCGGATTCATTGATGGTTTTAGATACCATCGGCTGGGTGATGGCGTCGGCAGGAGATTGGGAAAAGGGTGTAAACTGGATCGAAAAGGCAATTAGACTAAATCCTTATTATCGTCCCTGGATTCAGCACATAGTGATTATAAACTTGATTCGAGATGGGAAATACGAAGATGCATACCAGAAATCCTCCAATCTTATGATGCCGGAATTTTTCTGGACACAGTTATTAATAGCTTCAGTTTGCGGCCATCTGGAAAAACTTGAGGAGGGACAAGCCTGTGTTCGCACGCTGCTTGAGCTTAAACCCGACTTTGAAAAGCGCGGCCGTGTCCTGATCGGCCGCTATATTAAATTTGAAGACATTGCCGATCGAATCATCGAAGGTCTTGGCACACTCGGCCTGAACATCGAATCGTAATAAGGCGATAACAAAAAAAGTCACGACCTGATCTAGTATACCAGATCTTCAATATCATTTTAATGGATAGCTCGAAAATGAGATGTTACGCATGGTTGATGTTGGCGCTGTCTGCTCTTACCGTCGCCGCCCCGACTGGTGCAGCCGGCACCCTTCATTTTTACAATTGGGGTGATTATACCAATCCCGACCTATTAAAAAAGTTTACCCAGGAAACCGGCATCGAGGTCAAGCTCGATACCTATGACTCAAACGATATGATGCTGGCTAAAATCAAAGCCGGCGGGCATGGTTACGATCTAGCGGTACCGTCTCACTTCATTATCCCGGTCCTGGTTAGACAAGGCCTATTGCAACGGATCGATGTTAGCAAGATGGCCAATTTCAAATATGTCAGGACGGAGCATGTTAAAGTCAGTTTCGATCCCGGCCGGCAGTATTCCATTCCCTGGCACTGGGGGACCACCGGCGTCAGCCTCAACACAAAATACTACGATGGTCCCAAGGCGGATTCCTGGGCCCTTTTATTCGATCCGCCCAAGCAGCTCAAAGGCAAAATCAACATGCTGCCCGAAATGAAGGCAGTGATCAATGCCGCCTCGTTTTATCTGGGATTGCCAATGTGCAATTCAAATCCTACAGATTTGAAGAAAATTAACGACCTGCTGCTCAACAGCAAGCCTCACTGGAAGACCATCGACTATGGCGTCATCGAAAAAATGACCTCCGAGGATGTTTATGCCTCCCAAAATTGGAATGGTGCATCCATGCGTATCCGGGCTCAGTTGCCTTCCGTCAAATATATCTATCCCAAAGAAGGGTTTCCCACCTGGTCGGACAATGTGGTTCTCCTGGCCGACGCCAAAAACGTCAAAGAAGCCTATCTGTTTATGAACTTCATCATGGCGCCTGAGAACGCCGCCTTAAATTCGAATTATGTGCGTTTTGGCAACGCCCTCGCCGGCAGTGAAAAGTACATGGATGCGGAAATGGCAAAAGCCCCTGAAATCACCGGACCCAATGATGTCAGCAAAATGGTATTCATCCCTGAATGCAGCCAGGACGTCAATCAAATGTACACCAAAATTTGGAACAACTTTCTGAAGTAAACCCCCTTCATAAAAGCCATCTAAACATTAAGATTTCGAATTCAGATTTCCGCTAATTAATAGATGGCTGTCGATGCTCTCTGATGACTCAATTCTAATAGCGCTTTTTCACAGATAGCCATAAGACCACTGCAATGATCACAAAGGAAACACCGATGAGCACGGTCGAAATGGCGTTGATCTCCGGGGTAAACCCCCTGCGCAGCTGTCCCAGCATAAACACCGGCAGGGTGGTTTCCCCGGGGCCGGCCACCAGCAGGCTGATGATGACATCATCCAGCGAAACCACAAAAGACAGCATGGCGCCGGCAAGGATCCCGGGCATCAGCAGTGGTAAGGTTACCCTGCGGAAAACCTGCCAGGGTGTTGCATACAAATCGGCCGCTGCCTGCTCATACAGGAGATCCATGTTTTCCAGCCGGGCCCGAATGGGCATATAGGCAAAAGGGATGCAGAACACGGTGTGGGCCATCAATAGATACCCGAAACCCTGAACACCGGTAAGCTGCTTGATTAAACTGAACAAAGCCAGGATTCCCACCGCCGTGACGATTTCAGGGACCATTAACGGCTGATTAATGATGGCGTAAACCAGCGTATAGCCCTTGAAAGGTTTGCAGCGTGTGGTCGCCAGGGCGGCCATGGTGGCTGCGATGGTGGCCAGAAAGGTTGCGCTTAGCGCCAATTTAATCGACAGCAGGGCGGCATCCTGAACAAAGGGATTGTTTGCCGCTTGCTGGTACCAGCCCAGGCTAAACCCTTGGAACTGTGTCACCGAGCGACTTTCATTAAATGAAAATAAGGCCATCATGATCAAGGGGCCATACAGGCAAAGCAAACAGAAAAACGCCATTGGTGCAAAGCCGGGCATACGGGCCGCATCGAAATAGCGTTTTACAGCATTGGCGGTACGGTGATCATCCATGGTTTCGGCTCCTTGCGGTATGACGGACATACCACATCAAAGCGATCATGACCAGAGCGGTCAGGAATAGCGCCAGGGCCGACCCCATAGGCCAGTCCCGCGAGGTGCTGAACTGGTTGGTAATCAGGTTGCCCAACATCAAATGTTTGCCGCCACCGAGTATTCGGGGTACCACGTAAGCACCCAGAACAGGTATGAATACCAGGATGCTGCCGGCAACAATTCCCGGTTTCACCATTGGAATAATGATTCGGGTCAGAATCGACCAGCGGTTGCCGTAAAGATCGTAGCCGGCCTCTATCAGGCCAAAATCCAATTTTTCCATGCTGGCATACAACGGCATCACCATTAACGGCAGATAGGTGTAGACCAGGCCGATCCCCACGGCTGCATTGGTGTAAAGGATCTGAAGCGGACTGTCGATTAAGTTGAGGTTTATCAGAAGATGATTGATAAATCCCTGTTCGCGTATGAACAACATCATCGCAAAGATTCTGACCAGAATATTGCACCAAAATGGCAGAATCACCAGAAACAACCAGAAATTTTTGTGTCTTTGAGGCCGTGTGGCAATGAAATAAGCGGTTGGAAACCCGAATAACAGCGTCAACAGGGTGGCTGATAGGGCCAGACCGACGGAGCGTGCGAATATGGTCAGATGTGCAAAATTGAAGCCCAGGGTCTGGTCAAAGATGTCACGATCCAGAACCAGGTTTAACCATGCTTCCAGGGTCGGTTTCCACTCGATACCGCCAACAGCACCGGGTGACATAAATGAATAGACCACGATGACTGACAGCGGCAGAATTCCGAGGCCTCCAATGATCACCAGTGCCGGGCTTAGCAGCAACCATCGCTTTCTGGGGCTATGACGATTCGGCAACACCGGCGCTGCCAACACGCTGCGGCGGCCTTTGTCGCTCTCATGTCTGCTTGTTTTCGGATTTGCCATACGGACCTTTATCATCCTTGCAGTATTTGGACGGCATTCTCCTGGATGACGACCCCCAGGTGATCGCCGACCTTGAATTCGGCCCGACGGCCGGAGCGGTTCTGTTGGCGGGTTGTGAATTTTTCTGAATCATTCAAGCGCAGATGATAATAGGTGTCTGTCCCAACATAGACAATATTTTCCAGTCGACCTTGCAACGCTGATGCTTTCCCGCTCCCGACCACATGCGCATGTTCCGGCCGCAAACAAAGCGTCACCGGTCCTGGAGAAGGCGCATGCTCGGGCAGTGAAACCGTCACAACCGTTCCTGATGCCAGCTTGACAAGGGCTTCATGATCGCCAGTCTGTCCGGTGTATTCGGCTTCAATAAAATTTGATTCACCGACAAAACCGGCTACAAATCGATCTATAGGGTGATCGTAGATTTCCTGCGGTTCTCCGACTTGCAGGATACGGCCCTGGTTCATGACGGCAATCCGATCCGACATCGTCAGGGCTTCTTGCTGGTCGTGCGTGACGAAGATAAAGGTGACACCTGTTTCATGCTGTAGGCGTTTGAGTTCGACCTGCATATTCTTGCGCAGCTTGCGATCCAACGCCGACAAGGGTTCATCCAGCAACAGGACCCTGGGCCCGGGTGCTAGCGCACGCGCAAGCGCCACTCTTTGGGCTTGGCCACCCGATAGTTGCGATACGGAACGGGGAGCAAGATCTGCCATGTGGACCAGATGTAACATTTTTTCGACGATTGTTGCTATGTCATGTTTTTTTCTGTTGAGCATTTCCAACCCAAAAGATATATTTTGGGCCACGGAAAGGTGAGGAAACAAAGCGTAGTTTTGAAACACCATATTGACCGGCCGCCTGTGGGGTGGCAGCTGAGTGATGTCTTCGTTGTCCAGCAGAATCCGGCCATCGGAGGGGTGCTCGAGGCCACTGATCACGCGCAGCAATGTTGTCTTGCCGCAGCCGGACGGTCCGAGGAGCGTAAAAAACTCATTGTTTTGGATGGAAAGCGAAACATCATCCAGGGCGGTTACGGCAGCGACCGAATTGGGATTCAAAATTTTTGAAACACAGCGTATTTCAACAGCGAATCTGTTATCCACGTAACCCTCAGGTGATATCAATCAAGTAAAAAGCGGTTTGTATAAAGATCCCGCTGCAGAATCTGAATTGGCAGTGGTCAATTCCTATTGCTAGCGGCAGTTTCACTGCTATTTTTTTGATGGTAACCCTCATTTTTTGTTGCTAGATTATAATGATACGGATTTGTTTGTAAAGTCTCAAAATAAATAGAGGGGTCAGAGCTTGAATTGTTAATAAAGATCATTTCAAGCTCTGACCCCTCTATTCATATTGCGGTGGAATCACTGGTGATAAAATATTATGGCAATTGAATAATTTTACCGCCTTCGCAATTATCATAATTGCGACCGCTGGATCGTGATTGATTATAAAGTCTGTAACTATAGCGAATTTTGCCATACAGGCTGTTAATCGTCTGTGTCTGATGCTTTTTAACAACGCCCTTAAACCTTTCTCCGCGCTGGCGCATCGGATTTCCATCCCGATCATAATCGGTGACAACCACATAGGTATCCTGCCTGCCAGCCCTGATCTTGCAGGTAAAATTACCTGCAGATGTTTCAATCGCTACCATAAAACCAATTACAAAAACCGTGGATATGAATAGGATATACGACTTCTTAGCCTTCATTTTCTGATCTCCCTATCCTTAAACCAATTTTTAAGGCACACCAATGATTTTTCCGTTGAAACACGGGCGCCCAACATCGCCTGAAAGCGGCTCGTTCTCAGTCATATTTGTGGTGTAAGCATAGCGAATTTGGCCATAATGACTTTCGATGCGTTTTTTCTCACCTTGCTTAATGGATCCTTTCCATTTGCGAGGTCCTTTATTGCCCTGATCATCTACATCCCATACCTCAACGATCACATCCACTGCTGCTTTGAGAACACAGGTATTATCGCCGGCAATGGCAGTCGAAGTCGCTATGCTCAGATATGAAAACATGAGAAAAATGGCAAAAATGACCAGAATTGTAAACTTTTTCATGTCTAAACCCTTTCTGTGAATTGACGTGGCAAATGATGCGCAATTTAAAATTTAGCTCAATATGAATTGTGGTTCGAACTGAATACTACAGAAATTAAGGATTGTATACTAAATTTAGGATAAACAATAGACGCTTAGGGGCAAGACAGGGGCTGCGCCCAAACAGTCTATCCGTTGATGCGCAGTAAGCGGAGAGGCTAAGTGATCAGCCATCAATGAGGATGGCTGATCACTTTAAAATTTCAGATTATCCCAGGATGGCCTGCAGGTCTTCCTGCGCTGTTTTAACGGGCATGATGTTGAACTTGTCCACCAACACATTTAAGACATTGGGCGAAATAAACGCAGGCAGGCTGGGCCCCAGACGGATATCTTTGATCCCTAGATAGAGCAGGGTCAGCAAAATAACGCAGGCTTTCTGCTCATACCAGGAAAGAACCATCGACAGGGGCAGGTCATTGACTTCACATTCGAAGGCATCGGCCAGCGCTGTGGCGATCTTGATGGCCGAATAGGCATCGTTGCACTGCCCGACATCAAGCAGTCGCGGAATACCGCCAATATCCCCCAAATCTTTGTCAAAGAACCGAAACTTGCCGCAGGCCAGGGTCAGGACCACGCAGTCATCTGGAATTTGCTCGACAAATTGGGTGTAATAATCCCGACCGGGTTTGGCGCCATCGCAGCCCCCCACCAGGAAAAAATGACGGATGGCCTTGCTTTTAACTGCTTCGATGACCTTGTCGGCCACACCCATGACCGCATTGCGGGCAAACCCGACCATAACCTGTTTGCCGTTTTGATCCTCGCTGAACCCGGGCATTTCAAGGGCCTTTTCGATAACCGGGGTGAAGTCCGGGCCGGCAATGTGCTGCACGCCCGGCCAGCCCACCAGCCCAGTGGTGAAAATGTGGTCCTTGTATGAATCCCTGGGTTTCTGGATGCAATTGGTTGTCATTAAGATCGCACCGGGAAAGGCATCGAATTCTTTGGCCTGGTTTTGCCAGGCGCTACCGTAATGGCCGTAAAAATGAGCATGTTTCTTAAGCTCTGGATATCCGTGACAGGGCAGCATCTCTCCGTGGGTGTAAATATTAATGCCTTTGCCCTCGGTTTGTTTTAAAATCTCCTCCAGGTCCTTAAGGTCATGGCCAGACACCAGAATCGCTTTACCGGCTTTGGCGCCCAGGGGCACCGCCGTGGGCACCGGATGGCCGTATGTGCCTGTGTTGGCGGCATCCAGCAGCTCCATGGTTCTCAAATTGACTTCGCCACATTTTAATACCAGTGCGATGTAATCATCGACGCTCAGATCCTTATTAAGGGTCGCCGCCATTCCTTCCTGCATAAAGGCATACACACAGTCGTCTTCCTGACCCAAGATGGCGGCATGGTCAGCATAGGCAGCCATTCCGCGGATGCCGTAGATCAACAATTCACGCAAGGAGATAATATCAGTGTTGGCATCCGGATCCGAGTGAATGCCCACTTTTTCTCCCTGAGCCACCAACGCTTCAGTAACGGAACCGAGCTCAAAGGTCGTGGGGCCTTCGCCAAAATCAGTATGTCCGCCCGCGGCCTGAACCTTTTCTTTCAAGGCATCACGCTTTGCCACCGCTTCATTGATCAGGCTAACAAAACGTTCGGGATCAAAATCGACGTTGGTTAAAGTCGAGAAAATGGCCTTGCTGGTAAATCGATTGGTCGCCTGATCGTTAACACCGACTTTGCGTCCTTCGACCGCCACCTGAGACAACCCTTTGACAACATAGTTTAACAGATCCTGCAGGGCGGCAACATCGGGCTGCTTGCCACACACACCGATTTTGGTACATCCTTCACCTTTCGCAGTTTGCTCACATTGATAACAAAACATAGGAATCCTCCGTATTAAATTTGATGAATAATAATTTATGGAACTATTTTTTGAGTGGTTGGCTACAAGACATTCATTTTAAGCATAATCTGGTCAAAATCAATCCAAATGTTATCTGCTTGAACCGAATTAAATGCACTCACATAAATTCGGATCCGATTAAATAGCCAAAATCACAACGGTCGTATTTGACTTAAATCAATTTTTTAATCTGTCACAATGTGGTATATCATGACAACAGTTGCACGAATCGGATTTGTGATCGTTATCTGTCTGATCTTCATAAGGATCGCTCAAGTAAACCTTAGTGAAAATGACACATCAAAGGATGGACAATCCGATGCAGGCTCATTGATGACATTTCTTAGCATTGCTTTTAATTCAGATTATGGTTTACGCAATGATCCCCTCAAGTACCTGCAAACTGATCGATTTTAACTCCTACCGACAACATCATCGGTTAAGATCTTCTCACATTGCCCTCCGACAACATCATCGGTTAAGATCTTCTCACATTGCCCTGTCCAGCGTTCACCAACTCTCTGAAAAAAAGCGAAAATTAAATCAACACCATCATCTTCCTCATGCTGATGAGGGTATAGATTTAGAGAGTCATCTACGCGCCTTTGAAAATAGCGCTCGGCGCAGATGCCTGAAGGTATACAAACACCTCTCGTTAAAAAAGTTTCCTACGGGGTTGGCTAAATTGCTGGCACAACGCATTCTGCCAGGTCTCGATCGTATCGGATTTGATCGGACGATTTCAAAGGTCCTTTTTCAGATAGCACCGTCAGCCTGGAATTTAATGGGTCCTGCTGATGAATCCATTATACATTTTCAACCGCTGATCGACCGCGAAGTTGAGGTAGTCCGTGAAGGGATCAAATTAAAAGCCGATCAAATCAGTGACGGCTTTTCACTATCCTCGGCAGCGTCGCCAGGAAGCATTTTCGGCAGCTTAAAAGAAGGCATTTTCCCGCAACAACTTTTTGAAATGTTGGATGACATCGCGACGCCATGGATTATTTTGCCGCGCGCATATCGTTTTTTGGAAGAAGAGCATTGCCGATACTTGCCGGTGTATCTGAAAATACTTAACAGCGAAAAGTGTGAATGTTGTTCGAAACTGTTTAGTCGTATTACCGTTGAATTTATGGCAAATTTTTCTTTTAAATTCGCTGAAAAATGTTACCCGGCGAATCAAATATCAAAGCTGCTGTTTTATGGATACGCAGCTCTTTTTTGGAAAACACTCAGATGCCCGCCTGTCAATATGGAAAACAGTTTGGCATTTGATCATTTTCTTATCTGGATTAAAAGGTTTGCACGCAATAACGATTTGTTGGGGAAACGGGAAAAATCGTTGATCGAACAGATGCTGAAGATGAGAACATGGATTTTTCCATCCCTTAATACCCAATCTTACAGAAATCGCCAACAGCCAGATAGCTCAAGGTTTTTAGTCACTCTGCGGCATGGTCATACAGGTATCGCCGCTACCTTGAGACATTTTGGGATCGATCAATTTTTAAAGAGCAGACGAACCGGCAAGCGCTTCACTTGCCTGTCTTTTCAAAAAGAGTTGAGCTGCCTGTTTTATGAAATTCGAACCCATTTTCATATGGAATCAAAACACACCCAAGACAATATCAAACATTTCATTCATTGGTTTAAAACTGCCAATGAAAGCCAAGCACCCGACTTTAATCGGACCCAAAAGCAATTTGTGGATCGATTGCTAAATCACATGCAAAAATTTGTGAATACCTAAATGGTTATAGTTTGTGAATGGACTATTTTTGTTACAAAAAAGGAATGGGTTTGCCGGTGCGGTAGGCGAGGGCGGAACAAGTGGCAACCAGATTGCCTTTTGCGTCGCTGACGCGAATGTCGTAACCGGCGGTTTTCTTGGTCTGACTGACCTTTTTGGCTTCTGCACGCAGTTTTGTGCCCGGTTCCGGGCTGGAAACGTAGGTGACATTCACATTTAAGGCCACTGCAATGGTGCCGTCGGTTTGGCCTGCAGTTTCAAAGGCCTCGTCGATTAGCGCAAAAACAGCACCACCATGGGCGCGCTCATAAATGTTATTCATATGCTCTGGGTCATAAATCATCTCTACGACTGAAAACCCCAACTCCAAATCCACCAGACGAATCTTCATTGCTTTTGCAAAGGGTTCATGTTGCACTGCATTGTAAATCGCATCTTTTACCTTTTGATCCATCGATGGCCTCCAAATTCGATTGGGACTGATGATAAATTTTATTTGCGGCATTCAAATAAACTGAGCCGGTGGATACACAATTTCCATGGGACGACCCATTTTATCCAGCGAGGGGCTCAGCGGTATGGTTTTGGGTTTGCCTGCTGAAATACGCCCGGAAACAGCCAGAACAAGCGCATCCAAAATATCATCACGGGCCAGGTCTCGGCGTCGAAACTGAGTCATGGCCTGCTCAACAATTACCCCGGCCTGTGAGTAGTTTTTTTGCAGTATGGCGCAACGTTCTGCAAAACCTTGCGCGGTTTTTTTGGAGTGGGCCATAATGCGCTTGCCCGCCAACGCCCAGAAACACAGCTCAGGATGCGATTCGCGTACATGTGGTTGTGCTTTCCGGTGACATTGTAACCAGTTATCGATTTCTTTTATTTTGGCGGTTATATTCCAAGTCTGAATGGAAAGCTTCACCCCCAAGACCTCCTGGTTTAAGCGACACGCCTGGCGATAGTTCTTAGCCCGCAATGCTTTGCGGCAGGGTACCGGGAAAACACTTGCGCCTCTTTCCCCCAGTAACTTTCTTGTTTCCTGGTCACAGACACGCCGGCTGGAATCCGGCAGGCCAATCGGTATGTCAATAAACATCATCAACGCTGAATTCACCGTATTCCAAAGGTCGTCGATGGTTTTAAAAACCCCTATGGCCCATTCCCGGTCCGAACCGAGTGCTACCGCAAACCAGCCTTTTTTGCAACCATCCACACCAACGAATTGCATATTTTCACCACCATCATCTAACATTTCTCAAATATTGAATCGATATTGAATTGACCAATCTATTATCTTTATTCGCATGTCGCCGCAAGGTCATATTTTTGCTAGCACTCCAACGCTCCAACTTGGCCTTCGTAGTCGAATCTAATTCGGCGAAGTAGGCTACGCCAACACGCCAGTACCGATTTCCTTTTTTCTTGAATAACCGCCAGAGCCATCTTAAACTGAACGCCATGCACGATGATCAATTTAGACAATTGCTTGATAGATTTGACTTTTCATGGTCTGGGTACCGCAAGGTCAGAAAAGGTGTTAAAAAGCGCGTTTCACGCCATATGCAGGATTTAAATTGTTCCAGCATGAAGGCCTATCTTGATTTGATCAACCAAGACGAAACGGTCCGGCAGGACTGCGAGCTAAGAATGACGGTATCCATCAGCCGTTTTTTCCGGGATAAGCAACTGTGGATCGGTCTGGAAGAAGATATTATACCCGCAATTCTAAAAAGGCAGTCTAAGAGATTGCACGTATGGTCAGCAGGTTGTGCGCGTGGTGAAGAGGTCTACAGTTTAAAAATTGTCTGGCATCGCCTGAGTCAGACACATACGCATTTGCCTGTTCTTAACATCACCGGGACCGACAAACATCCCGCCTATATCCACAAAGCCAGGGCAGGGGAGTACACCAAAGGCAGCTTAAAAGAAATCCCACCGGAACTGCTCGAGCACTATTTTGATATTCGCAAAAGCGGTCATCGATTTGATGTTAAGCCATTTCTCAGAGAGGACATTGATTGGGGGATTCAGGATATTTTCGCAACACCACCGGGGTCAGGCTTTGATATCATTTTCTTAAGGAACAATCTGCTAACTTACCATAAAGCGCCCCTTAAGGAAGAAGGGCTGGGCAGAGTTGTCCAAGCACTTGCGTCCAAAGGCTGGCTGATTGTCGGCTCCCATGAGAAATTGCCTGCTACAGAATTAAACTTCAAGCGGCACCCTGCCATCCCCTGGGCTTATTGTTTGAAAGGTTAAAACTGGATTAGAATTTATTTTTCTTTCTGTTCAGATTTTTTCTTTTTTTTGCGCGGTCTTTTGACGCCATAGGATTTACTGAAAATTTTCCCCTTTTTCGTTCTTTTATCTCCTTTGCCCATGAAGCCCTTTTCCTCCTGGAGTTTTGAGTTTACAAATAAGCCAAAATGGGTTTGTTGGCTGGACCTTTCATAGCGTATTATCGCTTGTTTTTCAACCTGAGAGAGATTTTCTCCTGTGCTGTCCCCCCTGCGGGCATGCGCTTTCATTTAAAGCTTGGCAGCCGGATTTAAAAAGCTGCACGGCATTAATGCAGCGCATTTGCCGCACACATGCGTTGATTTCGGCAAATCCGAAAAATAGGCCAGAGTCTCACGATTCTCATTAAGTCGCTTCCAACAGGCGTGCCGGTCAAAATGATTCGCCTCTATTGCGGAGACCGGACAGGCCTCGATGCATTTGCCGCAGCGTTTACCGGCTTTCAAAAGACAGGCTTCCCGGGTGTTGATAAGTGGATGATCTCCCAATTCAGCCTCGGTCACCAGGCTTCCCAAACGCCCGGTACAGCCCACCGGCGTAATTAGCATGCAGTGGGTTCCAAAACGGCCCAGGTTTGCCAGATGGGCCAGGTGTTTGTGCGACCAGCGGGCCATTAAAACATCTTCATCGAAGTTGTGGGTGGCTGGCGTCAGGCCTGATTGAAACCCTCTGGCAACCAGCAATTGCGATAGCGCCTGGCTCAAGCGCTCAATCAACTTATTGGTTTGAACATAGGCTAAACCCCAGTTGCGGCAGGGGCGTTCGCCCTTTTTGTTTTCTTTGATCAGATCGCGTTTAAAGGGAATAAAGAAAACGATCAATGATTTGGCAGTTGGCAGCAAATCATGGGGGTGCAAATGCTCATTAAAGGCAATCTGCGGCAGGATATCAAATCGCTCATCTATCGGTGCGCTGACCAAAAGCGGTTCCTGCCAGAAATTATTGCCCCCCAGACGATCCGGTTCAGCTGCTACAAATTCAACTGCAAATTGTCGCAATTCTTCTATTTGAACATCATTCATATATTTTACCCGCATCTTTCAATTGGGCCTGAACCCTTCCGCCGGATACCGCCATGACAATTGACAGTACCGCTCCAATTTCGGTATCGCTGAGGCCTTCTTCCCTGGCAACGCCAAGGTATTCCTGCATTCACGGATAGCACCCAATGGCCATTGCCGATGCCAGATGTAGCATCAGGGTTGTCTTGGGGTCCAGGATATCGTTGTGTCGCGCTGAATCATAAAATGCTCTGTAGGTTGTTTTTTGTTTTTCAGGCAGCAAATCCATCTCCCCCTTTCTCATATTTAATTATTACAGAATATATATTTGTTCAGTATCAATCTATAATATCCTGAAGAAGTAATTGTTTGAGTTTTTATTTTAACCTAAACTGGTTTCAAGAGCGTTACATTTTGTTCGAGGGCAAGGCGCAATTCGCTTCAAAAACGGAGCGTACACGATAGTACGCGAGTATTTTGAAGCGGATTGGAATCCGCCTTAGGCGGACCATCGGGCAAGAGGTAGCGGTATTGGAACCAGTTTTAGAATCTGATAGAAAGACAGGTGAGCCCCCCATCCATCTTTTGTATCTCGCTGACATCCAGCTCGATAATCGGCAGCCCCAGCGCTTCAAGCTTAGCCTTTGTATTCGGGAATCCTTTGGGTACCAGCAGGTGATCGTTAACCCAGAGCGTATTGGCGGCATAACACTCATCTGGGTTGGCCACGATTTTATCGTAGGCCTTCAGGGCCTGGTGTTCAGCAAAATCCGGTGTCACAATGAGCGTGTTCTTGCCGACAAAGTTCACACTGGATTTAAAATGCAAGCCTGCGCCCACCGCAACGGTGGTATGGGTCTTGTTGTGTTTATCAAGAATGCGACCGAACTGGTCCGCTCCCTGTTGGTTGGTGCGTTCTGATAACCCAATCAAAAAATGGTTGTCGATCATCAAGACATCGCCGCCATCCAGCGTGCCGGGTGCCTGTATGCTTTCGATTTGGCGATACGCTTCTAACTCAGCGGCGATCGTCTTTTCTTCACCCTGACGGGATGCGGCACCGGGGTTGGTGATTATGGCCATTTCCGGCGTCACCACAGCAGTATCCTCGACAAAATGGGCATCCGGGTAGTGGGGTAGTGGCTCCAGCTCGATAACGTTGAGCCCAATGGATGCCAAGGCATCTGTATAGGCGTGATGTTGTTTTAAAACCGAAGCATAATCGGGCGGGCCCAGTTTTGACGTTGTTAGACCGCGGTCAAAGGTTTGGGCTGGTACGCGGGTAATGGCATTTTCAAACGATCTTGGCATCTAATAACATCCTTTTTCTTACAGGCTTGCCTCTACAGCCAGCCCAATAATTCAAACCCATCCCTGAATAGGACCATTGAAAAAATAATCAAAAGCGCACCCAAGATTCGCATGACCCAGATATAAACGCGACCTTTTAAAAAGGTGCGCGAGCGTTCGACCACCATTGCCAGGATAACTTTGGAACCCACCAACAGCAATAAAAAGCTGCCAACAAATGATACCGTTGCCAGGAGGTTATGTTGAATACTTCTATAAATGATCGGGGTGCCCACTGTCATGTAGAAAATGTATGGGTGTGGATTTAAGGCATTGGTAATGACACCTTTTTTAAAGGAGTTGGATTTGACAGTGGATAAATTTAATTCAACCCCCTTGGTTTTGAGACTTTCGTATCCCAGATACAATATAAACAAACCGCCAAATATCGAAATACAGCCCAGTATGCTTTTAAACTCAGCCAGGCGGTTCAATACGATTAAAGAAATGAGAATAATGGGCACATCCGTGATTAAGGGAGCGATGGATACTTTCAGCCCGGCGGCAATGCCGTGTCGCAGCGTTTCGGATATGACCAGAACCAGTAGCGGACCGGGTGCAAAACCCGCTGCCAATCCCAGTAAAAGACCGGCACTCAAATATTCAAGCATTTAAGCTTATCCAATTTTGGGCCACTGCCGGACCGTTTGAATGATGTCTCTAACATAGGCACACTCGCATTCTTCCGGGCAGCGTTCAAGTTGTTCTTCATGCAGGCAATATTCGGGGCATTTTTCCGTCCTGGTCTGTCTTTGTTTATAGACAGGTCCGTCATACAGATCACTGAAAAGGGCGGCAGCAATGCCCAAGGTCGTGCCGCATGTTAAATGATTGAATAAAAAAAAGCCCAGTTGCAAATTACCAAAATTAACCTGATATCCGATCATATCTGTTGCAGCATCTTGCAAAAAATCTTCACGTGTTTGCCATCGATGACCGCAGAAGGTGCATTTTTTAAATTCACTCACTATGTTTACCCGAATTTTGCACGAGTTGGAGGCTTTCATATGCAAGGCATTTAAGGGCGAGGCTATAGTGTACTATGCCTCGTCATTAATAACGCAGCAGATGGAAGCCTCCGGCTCGCCGCGTTGATCCAAGGGTGAAAATTAATAAGATAAAAAGACATTTATACATATTTGATGAACAGCCCATTTGGTTAAGGAGGTCAATTAGTTTGACCGCTTTCAGTAAGATGATTTTAGATCTCTTATTAATTTTCACGTAAAAAAGTCCTTGCAACTGATTACCCGAGCATAAGCAGCGCCCAAGGCTGCCATGAATGATGCATGCACATCCTCAGCCAGTACTTTCCGGGTTCCAAAATCAAGGTTGCGGGTTGCGCAGCTGTCGTGAACAAGTGTGCATTGATATCCCAGATCAGCGGCGGCCCGTGTTGTTGCATCAATGCACATATGGCTCATCGCACCGCAAATGACAACACTGTCAACCGTGGCATTCTTAAGCTCGTCCAAAAGAGCGGTCTCGCGGAAGCTGTTCGGATAATGTTTCTGAATTACCCGGTCTTCAGGCTGAGGTTTGACACTGTCATGAATTTCGGCACCCCGGGTATTTGGCAGAAAAAAGGTGGCGCCTTCCCGGGTTGAAATATGCTGGATGTGAAAGGTGGGTAGTTGTTTATCACGAAAATATGCCAGCAATCGGCTTGCATTTACAGCGGCCGCATCCATCCCTACCAGCTCCATACGGCCCCCGGCAAAATAATCATTCTGAATATCAACCAGTATCAATCCAATATTCATCTTTGTTTCCTCGAAGCAGCTGCAAAAAAAGGTTTTAAAACTAATATAGAATTATCATTCGATTTGCCTATTATCCGGTTTACGGAAAGCTGAAAACAGGCTTAAATCGAAATGAT
This sequence comes from Desulfobacterales bacterium, assembly GCA_030066985.1. Taxonomy (NCBI): domain Bacteria; kingdom Pseudomonadati; phylum Thermodesulfobacteriota; class Desulfobacteria; order Desulfobacterales; species Desulfobacterales bacterium. Next base: position 39,688 of record JASJAN010000031.1, on the reverse strand, counting down.
AAGCACAAATTGGCAAATATGAACAAAAAAAATCAGGAAATAAATAAAGCTAAACGTTTTTCAGGACTTTACGCATTTATAAACTGGCTTAGAAATATTAGATTTTGTCTGAGGGTTAGGCGCAATAACGTTCGAAAGTGGAGCTTACACGATAGTACGCGAGCATTTTGAAACGGATTATAACGCAGCCCTCGGACAAAAGATAGGCAGCCTGAAACACGTTTTAGGATTGTTGCATTGAGGTAATGAATGCATTGGCTTCTTTGATAGACGCTTCCATTTCCCTAATCAACCTGGCAACATCGGATTCAATTGAGACGAGCTCACTTTGCAGTGAGGCAATGGCCTGGGCGTTGAGATTATGCTTCAGATACAGAACCTGATCACGAAATGCGTTCAAGACCGGATCAATTTTACGCTCGGCACGTTTCATCGCACCGATTAATTTCGCGTATTGGCGCTTGGTTTCAGCGAGTTTGCGTGCGCTGGATTTTCTGAGACTGCTGCTGGTGTACTGATCTAATTCCTCCTGCCATTCAGCAAACAGATCTGCGGCCACATCCTCGACCTCTTCAATTCGAAGGCGCACGTTTTGCGCTTGTTTTTCACTGGCGTCATATTCGGTTTTGAGCTGATTATATTTTTCCTCAAGTTCCCCGCCCTGAAAATTAAGAACCGTGCTGAATTGCTCCAAAGCGGATTCAAACTGCTCCTTGGCGTCCTCCTGGGCATCACGGGCATCCTGCACGCGGTCGACCATGATATCCCGCTTATGGTAACCCATGGTCTCCATGGTTTTATAGTAAGCGGATTCGCAGCCGATCAAAACCAAAAAAATGCCTGTCATCATAACCCGATTGAGTCTGTTGTTTAAAATCGATGTCTTCATAAGCGTTTCCCTGTTCAGTTCAAATCATTTCTCACTGTTTATCCGCAAACAGCGAATCTTTATGCTAAAGCCTCTTTTATGGCAGTACGGGCCAACAAACGGGTGGAGTCCAGGACCGGCAGGGGACAGTCTTCCGGATCAACCAGCAATGGGATTTCGGTGCATCCCAACACGGCTGCATCACACCCGCTGTCCTTTAACTTTTCGATAACGGTATTGAAATAAAGACGTGATGCCTCGGTGAAAACCCCGTTTACCAACTCTTTGAAGATAATGTCATCGATGCGCTCACGATCTTTATCTGTGGGTATCTGACTTTTGATGTCAAATTTGCTTAGCATGCCGGGATAAACAGGACCCGTCATGAGATATTTGGTTCCCAAGATGGCCAGCTGCTGATAGCCTTGTGCGCGCGCCTCTGTAGCAACGGCTTCGGCAATATGGAGCCAGGGGATCGGTGACTTCTCTTTTACATAATCAAATGCTTCGTGAATGGTGTTGTCCGGACAAATGGCGAACTGGGCCCCGATTTCAGAGAGCTTTTGAGTTGAAGAAAGCATCAGGGCGGCAACGTTTTTCCAGTCGCCCGTGCGAATGTGAATCATGTATTCTGCCAACGGATGTGTATGCATGCTGACCTCAGGATGCATATGCTCACCCATTACGGGCGGTGCTTCGCCACATATCGTGCGATAACACAGGGCTGCGCCTTCAGCACTGCAGCCGACAATTCCAATATGTTTGGGCATACTTTATTTCCTTTCGTTTTTATCGCGACACGACCTAGACAGTGAACAAAACGATGGCGATAAAAGCAAATACCATCCCAAGACTTTCTTTCAAAGTGATGGGTTCGTTTAAAATGAAATAGGCCAACGCAATCGTAATCACCGGATTTAAGGCGGAAATGGTGGCGATCACCGAAACCTTGCCTTTTGGCATCGCAAAAAGATAAAACAGCGCTCCCAGCATACCCAATAAACCGGTGGCAAAAGCCAAGGAAATGCCTTTGGGGTGTACCTCGGGTTTAAAACCGATGAAGAAAAAAACGATTAAAGCAAAAACAGCACTGCCGATGCCCTCGTAGACCGAAGCGCTCAGCGGGTTGATGTATCGGGTGGTTATTTTTGGTATAAAACCCCAAATGCCCCAACAGATCATCGTCATACTTGCCGGGAGAAGCCACTCTTTCATTTTACCATATCCTGTTTACTTTTTAATGTGATCACCCATCGAATTTTGTGCATTTGCCTGCTGACATACAAGATTATTTAAGCGCTGGATTGTCTGGTAAATGCATCTCTGGTGCGACTCGAGTCATAAATAATTACCAGGTGATGAATTTTATTTGAATCCTTTTTAAATCTAAAAATATCCATGCATCTGAAGGATACCAGTTCGCCATTTTTGAGTGTCCAATCATAAACGAAATGGGCCGCATATTGATCAGGGTCTGTCACATTTGCAAAGATATCCTTTAAACGGATCTGTGAACTTGCCGTATCCTGGAACAGCTGTCGATAAAAATCAGCAGCTGCCAATTCACCGTAGAGAGGCGAAGTGATCCTTGCATCATCGGCAAACAATTTTAAGATCCCAATATCATCACCTTTGGCCAATGCATCTAAATAGGCGCTGATGACTTCCTGGCGTGACATGTTATGGCGCTCTGTAAATGGCATATCCAGAAAATTGTTTTATCTGTTTGAAATAGAAGGTTTTTAGAACAACCCGCTTCTATTTGGCAAGCTTTTTATAGCTTTCGGATGGAAACTTTACGCTGATGAAGTTTAAAAATGAAATAATTTGAGCAATTTAACTTCCAAATCACACAAACACCTTGACATACGCCGTCTGTTTTGAATACCTAAAAAAAGCCTTAGGCAACATGATGAGATAGGGTGGTTAGCGTGGACGATCTAAATGCAAAAATTGGCGTGTTGACCCGCAGGGAGGTAGAAGCCCGTATTCTGGTGCCGCTTATTGAGGCCTTCAGTCACGAATTTGGGAATAAGAAAGGGCTGGAATTGGTCCGCAGCGGCATTGTTCAAATTGCCACCGACCAGGGTGCTGAATTAGCCCAACAGGTCGGCGGCAATTCTTTGGCACATTTTGCTGAATTGCTCCGATTTTGGACCCAGGATAACGCTTTGGAGATCGATATTATTGAGCAAAGCAAGCAGAAATTTTATTTTAATGTGACGCGTTGCCGTTATGCCGAGCTGTACGAAAAATTGGGTTTCGCCACATGGGGCAGCCTTTTTTCATGTACGCGTGACTTTGCCTTGATTAAAGGATTTAATCATCATATCAATCTAAAACGAACCCGGACCATAATGGAAGGAGCGGCCTACTGTGATTTTTGTTACACCATTAAAAAAGGGAGCTGATATGTTCAAATATGCGGTCAAAGCGATTGTCATTATCCTGCTGATGCTGGGATGCGCATCAATGGAAACCGGCGAAAAACTGAGTCAATTTGACGAAACCTCCAGAGCATACCTGCGGGCGATTCGCTGGGGTGAATTCGAAGCCGCGTTTGCTTTTAAAAAGCTTACGGATAGGGAAGAAGTGCTGCCGGATTTTGAAAATTACCGCAACGTCAAAGTTACCAATTACAAAGTCAAACAAACAATTATTTCAGAGGACAAAACCAAAATCATCCAATTGGTTGACTTTCAGTACTACCGTATGAAGGATGTGACCGTAAAAACACTGATTGACCGCCAAAAATGGGAATATGACACTGAACAGGAAAAGTGGTTTCTGCAGAGCGATTTGCCGGCCTTTTAGCGGGACATAACCCAAACCGCGCATTGATCATTATTTGCAGATTAATATCTTCCCATCCCTTTTCGCTGACCGAATCTCCGGGAAACTTGTTTAACGAGGAACCGGGTTTATTTACACGACCCGACCGCGCAGCTTGCCTGGCCCTTCAATTGAATTTCCAAGGAAATTTAATCAGGGTATTAATCGTCTTTCAGGCCGCATAATTGTCTAAAAAGTTTTAACTTAAATTGGAGTGGTGGTAGCATGATGGAAATCATTTTTCTACTTGTACTGGTGGGGCTCATCGGCCAGGCTGCTGTAGGTTTGAGCTATTTGATTTCATCCATAAGGGAATTGGAAAAACGCGCATCCATTTTCGCCGGGATACAATTTATGGCAATGGCCGGACTAGTGCTCCTGTTTATTAATTGGTGGCGAACTGGATTCCTTTACTCGGGCAGTGGCGTTGGCATTTTGATTTGTCTAATTTCCGGCGGAGCTCTGGCTGCTATTTTTTTTGTAAAAAAGACACCGACCAACCCAAAGGCGCTAATGGGAACGCGCGGCGCAATTGTCGGTGAGGTTAAAAAGATTGATGAAAGGGATATTGTTTTTGCCCGCAATCGTACTATTCAACCGGGTACGGAACCATACCGGATCTATTATGAAATGCGGCCTGAATATGAAAAGATGGATGCCGGCCGCAGAGAAATGGGTGGGCCCTTAGGAAAACCCGGAGTCATCGACAAACCCAAAGACAGACCCAACATTGCGGCAACCCTATCTTCCCAGGGCATCGCCCTCAGCCTCTCGGCACCGGAAACATATCAACCGGTGCCCCATCCTGAATTCAATGCGCAGAAGGTTAAGTTGAGCCCGCAGGAGGCCAGTGACCGCATTAAAGGCTATACCCTCAATCTAGGCGCCAAACATGTGGGAATTACCAGGATCAACCCGTTGTGGTTGTATTCCAAACGGGGAGAGATTTTTCGTGAAAACTGGGAAGACTGGGGCAAAGACATCGACATCACCCACCCATATGCGATTGTTTTTACCACTGAGATGGCTTTCGAACTGGTGGGAACTGCGCCCCATACACCCACTGTCATCTCCAGTATGAGCAATTATGCTCAAGGCGCTGTTATTGCCACTCAACTGGCAGCCTATATTGCCAATATGGGTTATTCGGCCACCGCCAATCACGTGCGGCATTATGACACTTTGCTTGTTCCGTTGGCTGTTGATGCCGGTTTGGGAGAGACCGGCCGGCTGGGCTATCTGATGACCAAGGATCTCGGGCCGCGAGTTCGGTTGGCTGCGGTGACCACCGATCTTGAAATGGTCGCCGACAGCCCGGTGGATATTGGTGTCGAAGACTTTTGTAGGATTTGTAAAAAGTGCGCCAATTGCTGCCCTTCCAAATCTATTTCGCTGGACGATCCAACCGAAGTCAACGGAACCTTGCGCTGGAAGCTGAATGCCGAAACCTGCTTTGACTATTGGGGAAAGGTGGGCACCGACTGCAATGTGTGCATGCGGGTGTGCCCCTGGAGCCATGCCAGCACTTTTCCCCACAGGATCATCCGATCTCTGATCAGTCGCAATCGTTTGTCGCGCAGGCTTTTTAACACTATGGATGATGTTTTTTACGGGCGTAAACCCAAACCCAAACAGGCACCAACATGGGCTAGGTTTAGCTAAATTTATCACAGGCTATACAGAATTGAGGAATGAAAATGAATTCTAATCAAATTTATTGGAATCCAGTGCTGGAAGCCCTGCCGCCCGATAAAATCAAAAAACTACAACTGAAAAAATTTCAAAAAATTTTTAAGTGGACCTACGAACACTCCACCTTCCACCGGCGTCTTTATGACAATGCCGGCGTAAAACCGGAAGACATCCGGTCATTCAATGATATTGAGCGGGTTCCCAAAGTGGAGAAATCCATGATGCGGGACATTCAGCGCAAAGAACCCTTTCCCTATGGCGAAGCCCTCTGCGTGCCCTTAGATGAAGTGACCATCTTTCGTCAGACCAGCGGCACGACCGGCCAACCGGTGTATCAACCTGACACCTGGCAGGATTGGGAGTGGTGGATGGAGTGCTGGTCCTATATCCTCTGGGCTCAGGGCTACCGGCCGCAGGATCGGGTCTTTATTCCTTTCGGCTACAATATATTTGTGGCTTTTTGGGCTGGGCATTATGCGGCTGAAAAAATCGGCTGTGAAGTGATTCCGGGTGGTGTGCTGGATACCAAGGCGCGTCTTTTAAAGATTCAAGAGCTGCAGGCAACTGCCCTGATGGGTACCCCTACCTATATTCTGGGGATGGCCGAAATTGCTCGTCTAAAAATGGATATCGATCCTGCTGCATTGCCGATCAGTAAAATTACATGTGCCGGTGAATGCGGTGCCAGCATACCGAGCACCAAAAGACGCCTGGAAGAAGCCTGGGGGGCGAAAGTCTACGATCACGCAGGTGCGACTGAAATCGGCGCCTGGTCATTTGAATGTGCGGATCAACCCGGCGGTATGCATGTCAACGAAGCATTGTTTCTGGTGGAAATCGAAGATGTCGAGACCGGAGAGATCATCGAAGAACCCGGGCAGCGGGGCAAGATGGTGATCACCGCCCTGGACCGCATGGCCCAGCCTTGTGTGCGTTTTGATTCCAAAGACGTGATTGAATGGGCTGCCGATTCCTGTTCATGCGGGCGGACCTCACGTTTAATCAAAGGCGGTGTGGTTGGCCGGGCAGATGATATCACCAAGGTCAAAGGCGTCCTGCTTGCACCTTCGGCTATCGAAGAGGTCGTGCGCAGTATTGAAGGTTTGGGCGACGAGTATGAAGTCATAGTGGAAAAATTAGGGGATGCCGATAAAATTAAACTAAGGGTTGAGGTGTTGCCGGATGCAGAGGACCAATGCTCGCTGATTGAAAACGAGCTGGTGGATCAGCTCAGATTGAAGACCAATCTGCGCTATGATATTGAAATCTGCGGCTGTGAAACATTGCCCCGGTATGAGGTTAAGGCTAAGCGCTTCAAGGATTTAAGGCCAAAGAAATAAAGATGATATTTTTTCACCGCAGAGACGCAGAGGGCGCAAAGGGTTTTTTGTTTTCGGTGAGAGGCCGAAAACAAAAAATTTTCCATCTTGTGATTGGTTTTTCTTAACCAATGATTCCACATCTTTTTAATCCTGCCTGCCACGCCGGAGCATATTGCGCCTGCTAATTCTGGCGGGTATGGCCATTAGAGGCAAGTTAATCCAGACAGCGTAAATTAAAACAAGGAAAAATGATGACACAGCAAATTGATCTGAATGAAATCAATGCCAAAATTCAACTGCTGAAGAAAACGGCCCAAGAGCTTAACTGCATCGGAGAAGAGTTTCCGGCCATTGCCCGCAACACGGTGCGTATTTTAGCCAGTGTTAAAATGCTTGAAATCAATGTGTCAGACCTCATTGAAATGAATTGACCACATTATTCCGGTAAACAAGATTTTTCTACAGCCGTGAATGATAAGTGTTGAGACTCAGAAAAAGTTGTGATACGCAAGAAATGTATTATGTTTGGGAAGTTTAATTGGATTCGCCCGGGAATTCAATGGGCATAAAAAACGGATGCGTGCAGTAAACCTTATTCCACTGTAAACAAAAAGGGGGTCTTATGATCGGTAAATTTGAGTTAAAAAAAGGCAGAAGCGGCAAGTTCTCGTTCAACCTCAAATCAGCCAACGGAAAAGTAGTGCTGACAAGTCAGACTTACAAGAGTAAAGCAGCAGCAAAAAACGGAATCAAGGCTGTATGCGCCAGCTGTCGCAAGAAGGCGAACTTTGAAGAAAAGAAAACCAAAGTCGGTAAGCCTTATTTTGTTCTGGTGGCAGCCAACAAACAAGTCGTCGGCAAAAGCCAATCATATGCGAGCAGAGCATCGATGCTAAAAGGCATTGCTTCGGTTAAGAAAAATGCGCCCAAAGCCGCTATTCGGGATTTGTCACTCAAAAAATAACTGAGCCCATAAAATTTAGCTAAACGGATGCAATTCTCTGTCAACTGCGCTTCCTGGCTGGAAAGGGGCGCGCTTGATCCATGATAAAATTCCGTCCAAAGATGAGTGGTCATGACTACCATTTTTGCTGGTTTAGAATTATCTATAAACCAGCCGGTGCTTGGCCACTCATTTTTTTAGTATGTTCTCGAACCAGCTATGTTGGTTCATATGTATTGCCTACGCCCATCCAGTAAATTTGTAGTTTCTCCACATTCCATATTCAGGCACGGTATCTGCGATTTGGCACATGCAACATATTGAAGGCTTGCTTTGGCCTGTTGATATGTAAGAGCTTATGATATGAAATCGGGAAAAATATTAGTGTATAAAAAGGTGCTTAAAAATTATGGCTAATTCCACAGATCAGTTGATTTTTGATGTTGATTTTGCACGCAAACAGTTTCCTTTCTTTGATTTAGACCAATCCAATGAATGGGCTTTTTTTGATAATGCGGGTGGTACATTTCCTTGCAGACCTGTGATTGATAAACTTGAGCATTTTTACAAAAATAATAAGGTTCAACCTTACGGCGATAATGCACTTGCCCATGCTGCAGGAGAGCAGATGGACAAAGGCAGAAAAATGATTTCAGATCTATTGGGTGTCACCATGGATACGATCACCATAGGACCATCGACGACCCAGAATTTGAATACATTGAGCAGTGCTTGCGCTAAATTTCTCTCAAAAAATGATGAGATCATTATTTCAGAGCAAGACCATGAGGCAAACATCGGCGGATGGGAAAGGGTTGCCAAGCACACCGGAGCAAACTTGAATTTGTGGGAGGTAAATGAAAGTACCGGCGAACTTGATTTGGCATCCTTGGAAAAATTACTTAACAGTAATACCAAAATTATTTGTGTTACTCACAGCTCCAATATTATCGGAACAGTGAATCCCATCGGTCAGATAATCGATATGGGACACAGTGTTGGAGCAAAAGTTATTATCGACGGCGTTTCATACGCACCGCACCGCTGGCCTGATCTAGCGAACACCAAGGCTGATGCATATTGTTTTTCTACCTATAAGACCTATGCAACCCACCAAGGGATCATGTACGTATCACCAGATTTTTTAGAAATGTTGCAGCCCCAGTGCCATTTTTTTAATGCCCACCGGCCCTGGTCTCAGCTGGATGCGGCAGGACCAGACCATGCTGGAATTGCGGCCCTTGCCGGGCTAGGCGACTATTTTGAAATACTTTATGATCATCATTTTGAAAAATCTGAATTGCCCCTGAATGTCAAAGTATCAATGATTTCCGATCTGATGAATAGTCATGAAGCATCATTGTGTAAGGTGTTGTTAGAAAGACTTACAGATTTGCCAACGCGAATATTCGGGAAAAACACCATGCAAGGCCGGGAGGCGAATATAGCCCTTATTTCGCAAAATGCCACATCGGCCCAGTTGAGTACCTTGTTGGGAAAAAGGGGGATTGCAACCAAGCATGGTCATTTCTACGCCTACCGAATCTTAAAAAAAATGGGTCTTGACCCAGATGATGGTGTTCTTAGGTTGAGTTTTGCTCATTATAATACCATGAAGGAAACCGAGAGGCTTGTGACCGCATTAACGGATATTTTGCAAAAAGCGTAAATGGCTCCGGCATTGCGCAGGGGTTTTTCAATACCATTTGATGATATCTGCAATATCGCTGAATCTGTAATATTCTCACTGTATCAGCCCTTGGGTATATTTGGTTCTTTGGCGAGATATGATAAATTACGATTCAGCAAAATTTTCAGATGTAGTTACGAAATTAACAAACCTCGATGCCGATAGATAACAGTGTTTGTCTTATATTCATCGAGTTATTGCTCCGGTCGGTCTTGCCGGCATTGGTCACGTCGGCTTGTAAGTTTCACCAATTTGCAACGGCACGACGCTGATTTTTGATTTTTTTTCTATTTTGGTTTTAAAGTCCTGAGGATTGGCTTTGCTGAGGTGCATGGGGATGACGGCTTTGGGGTTTATGGCAATGGCGGCCCGCACCGCTTCGGTCAGATCCATGGTAAATGTGCCCCCGATGGGCAACAAGGCCACATCGACCCATCCCAATTGTTTCATCTCGGGAATAAAATCTGTGTCACCGGCATGGTAAATGGTTTTGTCCTCTACAGTTAAGACATAGCCAACACCGTCGCCCTGATGATGAACCTTACGCGTCGAACTTCCTTCCGGCGTATTGTAGGCCTCAACTGCTTTGATCGCTATGTCCCGGAAAGTGAAATCAACACCGGGTTTAACAACCCGAATATTTTTCCCCAGATTATTAATACAACGTTTTGGGCCAACCACCAGCGTATTCTTTCTCTTGAGCCTCTTGATCGTAACATCTTTGGCATGGTCTTTATGATGATGGGTTACCAGGATGAGGTCTGCTTTTGGCAGCTTTTCGGGCAAGCCATCAATGGGATCGGGCCAACGGCTGAATTCAATTTTGTGGGGATAATGGGTGTAATAAGAGCGCAAATATGAGGGATCAATATAGATGACCGCATTTTCGGTTTGGATTTGAAACCAGGAGGGCGGAAACCATTTGAGGGTGACAGACATCGGTTTTTAATAAAACGGAAATTTTTCCCAAAAATCTTTTTCGCTGTTCTGCCATTTGGGGCCAAACTTTTTTTCGAAAAATGATCCCATGCGATCATACCAGCGGCCCCAGGGACTCTTGCCCAGTTCTTTGGCCTCAAGAACGTCATTTAAAAAAGAGGCGATGTTCACCATTTCTTCTTTGGGTAAGTATGAGGCGGCGCCTTCCTTGTAAGATTTGACCACATTTTCCGGGCTGAGGGCATGGGCGGTCAGCATCACAGCCGTAACCTCTTTTTGTTTGGCGATCTCCAGCAGTTGATAGCCTTCAACCCCCATAATATCCAGAATCGTCAAATCGAAGTACTCGGACTCCAGATAATCTTTGGCCGCTTTAAAATTGGATGCTTTAACCGTTTCACACATCGGCAGCAAGTCCACGAGGGTATCCAGTACATCCGGTTCATCATCCACCAAAAGAATTCGTTTGCCTTCCAATAGGTCTTTTTCAGCCATAACAGGAAATCTCCAAAATTAGATGGTACTTATTAAGCCTGAATATAAACTTAAGTCCAGATCCTCTGAGATCAAGAAAACATACCATATTTTGGACTTTATTCAATAAAAAGCGAAACGGGTTGGCCGTCTTTTAAGTTCACTAAACCTTCCTCGCAGATGCGCAGATAGGGGATCGCTGCGCCAGTTAAGGTTATCAAGGAAAGTACCGGATCGGGGAAGGGGACGCCCTGATTTTGAGCTGCCCGGGTAACATTTTTAAATGCCTTAACAACGTCTTCAATTTTTAAATTCGAGATGATACCAAAGATGGGCATCGGAAGTTCCGCGACGATGTTTTCGTCCCGGCAGACAACAGCGCCGCCCTGTAAGCTGCGAATGCGGTTAACTGCTGCGGCCATGTCTTTGTCATTGCTGCCGACCACGACAATATCGGTGGTATCCCAGGCAGCGCTGCAGGCGATGGCACCGGACTGGACACCGAATCCTTTGATCAATCCCACGAACAGGCGACCGGGGTTGTGGATGCGATCAATAGCAGCTATTTTTGCTAGATCTGTATCCGGATCAGCGGAAACCTGGCCATCACGAACTGCAATACAATCCTTGATTTCAGCGGTAACCAGATCCGTGACCATGTTCATAACGCGAACCTTTATATGCTCAACGCTGTCAGGTGCACGGATGATAAAATCGGAAGGTTTCAGGTCACGTGGCAGATTGATGGTGTTCAGGCTTTCGGACGCATAAGCATGTGACCGCGGGGCCTCCAGTAATTTTCCGTTGCGGGCGATCACCTGTCCATTGCTGACGACGATCTGAGCAGCGATGGTGGCGATATCCGGGATGATCGCAAAATCCGCATATCTGCCTGGCGCAATCCCTCCGATCAGGTGGTCCAGCGAAAAATGCTCGGCAGCATTCAACGTTGCCATCTGAATGGCATTGATGGGCTCAAAACCGCAATCGATGGCCTTTTGAACGATGGCTTCCATATAGCCGTTGGCCATCAAGTCGGCGGGTGATATGCTGTCGCTGACCAGAATCAGGCGTCGCAAATCGATACCCTTGTTCTTGATTTTAGCGATTTCCGCAAGATCTTTGCGCACCGCCCCTTCACGAATCATGATGTGCAGTCCTTGCTGCAACCCCTTATGGACCTGTTCGGCATTGATGGGCTCGTGGCAGGAGGTAATACCATTGGCAATGTAGGCAGCGAGTTTTTTTTCACTGGCACCGGCGGTATGCCCCTCGAGGGTTTTGCCGGCCTTTTGAGCTTGTTTAAATAACGCCAGAAGCCAGTCGGGATCCTGTATTACCGCCTGCCAATAAGATTCACCCAACCCGATGATGTCGTCACGCTCGAGCAGCTTTTGAAGCTCTGCTTCTGAGATGCCTTGAGCTGTTTTGCTGATCGAAATCATCACCGGCGCAGTGGCCCATATTTTGATGGGCTGGTCCTTAAACGATGCCAGGTAATCGATCAGACCCGCAAATCCACCGGCTGGAAAAACTTCCAGGGTTTCACTGACAATGGTGGTGGTACCGCCCCTGGCCGCATATTTTAAAAATTCATCGATCTTGCACAGCCACGACAGATGGGTGTGGCCGTCGATCAGACCGGGAATAACGGTTTGACCATCAGCATCGATGACTTCGGTGTGGGGCCCGATGGTATCGTCTGGGTTTTGGCCGACATAGGCAATCCAGCGCCCCTTGGTGCTGATGGCATAATCATCCAATATTTCCCCGGTATAGACATTTAACAACCGGGCATTGATCACCGCCAAATCCGCTTTTTCCTGTCCCAATGCCACCTGCATCAAAGCCTTAGCTTCGTCGCTTCGCCTATGCAACATCGAATCCGTATTTTTCATAGTAATTTCATTTCTTGTTATTTTAAGGCGTTTCGGCTAACCCAATTTATGTTTTGATATAGGAAGCCGTATATTTAAATAGCATGAACCCAGTCGGTAAGTTTTTCAAGCGGATACCAAAGAAAGGCGAACAATTTTTGTGTTCACCAGATACGCCCCGCAATTACTTCAGCCTGCGCGCATACCTTATCATCAGCAAAAAGCGAACAACTAATCACAACGTCCGTGCCTTTTATCTCTTTTACCTCTGCCAGCAAAGAAAGTTCTGTTTCTACGGGTGTGGGGAATCTAAAATTGACATCCAGGCGGCGCGTTACGTATTGAATTTTCGGTTGTGCCGAAGGCTCGCGTCCTTCAGCCTGGCAAGTAGAGGCAATTGCTGTTGCAATACTGTGACAATCAATCATACTTGCTATTAGGCCCCCATACACCCAACCTTTTGCGCCTCCAGAATGATGGGATTGGGTCGTGAAATATCCCTTGCCGGCCTTACCGTCCCATTCGGCCCTAAGATGCAAATCCTGCAAGTAAGGCAGTCCACAGATATATAAATCCTCGATCGCTTGCTTTACCATTGTCTTTTTCCGTTTCGAGTTTTTTTTGTCAATCATTTGTATAAAGGATTTTAGATTTGATTTTACGGCGGCCCAAAAGGATAACAGACAGCTTCACTGCCAAACAAAACCTAAGGCGTTTAGATTTTTGGCATTATGTCTTCTGCAGCTGCGTCACGATTTTTTTGTTGGATTTATAACCCGATTCCAAGTGACGGCGGATTAATTTTTCGCAGTCATCAGCTTCTTTTGCTCGTAGTGCCTTCAGAATCTGACGATGCTCTTTGAGGGACTTGCGATAGAATTCTGGTTTTTTCTCCAAATTAAATTGCAGACATCTAATTGAGTTTTCCATTCGCATAAAGACAGACTCTAGTACCTTATTTTGACAATGTGAAATGTAATATTTATGAAAATTAAAAGAATGGTCAAAATAAGCCAGCGGATCTTTTTGTTCTATGGAGGTTTCCATTTTATCACAAATACCTTCCATAATCGCTATATTCTGGTCGCTTATCAAGCCAACGAATTTACGCAGGCAATACACTTCCAGTAAAACCCTGGCTTCATATATTTCTTCCAAATCCTCAAGCGAAATGCGGGTAACTTTAGCACCCTTGTTCGGTTCGATTTCAATCAAGCCTTGCGCCTCCAATATTCTAAAAGCCTCTCGAACCGGCATACGACTGACGCCAAGCCAATCGGAAACTTCCTTTTCCTTTAGCTTCGACCCGGGAATAAATTTGCCGCTAAAAATGGCGTTGCGAATATGATCAACAATTTGGTCTATGGTGGTTACAATTTTCATATGGTTTTAGGCCTTAACGATTCTTGATGCGATAATGGATCGATACAGGACTTATGACAACAGTCCCCATATCATTTTTATGGCAATTATGTAAAGCACCAGACCGATGACAGTCTTTACATGTGACCCTTTTAGTTTAATTGATAATAGCCATGCGCCCAGCAGCCCACCGCCGATTGAAGCAAAAGCCGATATTCCCAGAAGCGGCAGGTTCACATTGCCCAGCAGGACATGGCCGAGGAAGGCTGCTAAAGACGAGAAAATGACGATAAACCCCGATGTGGCTGCTGCCTTGCGGGCTTCAAAACCTATCCAGATTAAAGCCGGAACGATCAGGTTTCCGCCGCCAACTCCCAGCAGGCCACCGATATAACCGGCAACTGCGCCAATGAGCCCACCTATAAGCAGTTGCTGTTTCCAGGTGTAAAAGGATTCCTTCGCTTGAGGTCTGAAAAGGAGCATCATAGAACCGGCAAAGATTAAGAACCCTGCAAACAGCCACAACAAAATTTCGCGCGAGATAAATTGTGTGCAAAAGGCCCCCAGCGGAGAAAAAATCGAAGCCACGATCAATACAGGAAGTGCAACTTGGAAAACAACCAATTTATTGCGTATATAGGTGACCGAGGCAAAACCCATACTGAGACTGTTTAATAGCAAGGCAGTCGCCATGGCTTCTTTCAGAGGCAATCCCATCCAAAAAAAGAATGGAATAATGCTGAATGCCGCTCCGACACCGGCGATGGTCAACACTGCTGTAAAAACAAAAACAATTAGAGCCGCAATCAGTAAGGTCGACATAGTTAGACCTTTTTGCTTCTTGTGGGCTTAGCGCTTGAGCGGGATTGGATAGATATGGTTATTGCTCAATCCGGATTAGATGACCGGGGCAAGGTTTCCATCTAAATAAAATGGTGGCATATTTTACGAAAGTACGGCTTCAATCTATTGCCCATTAAACATCGCTCGGTTACCACCAGGAGATGACCTTATCACTTGAAAAAATCTCTGTGACCAACGCGTCATAGTTAATATGGTCCTCATATAGGGGCACCTCAACATTTTGGGCGTCTTCAAATGTCTGCTCAATAAAAGCGCGCGTATTTTCATCGGGTTCGGAACGCAAGATATGCAAAATTTTCATTATCGTACCTCTTAAAAAGCGATAATAATGTCGTTTTCTTTAAGCTTTTTGGGGATCGCTGCTAGGTCGAGAGGTTCAAAGCCGTATTTTTCAACATTGGCTGGCACATTGCTGTAACGGGTTCCTTCCATCTCATCGATGAATTCCATGTTGTCTTTATATTCTTCGGTCAATTCGATCTCAT
This sequence comes from Desulfobacterales bacterium, assembly GCA_030066985.1. Lineage (NCBI taxonomy): Bacteria > Pseudomonadati > Thermodesulfobacteriota > Desulfobacteria > Desulfobacterales > Desulfobacterales bacterium. Next base: position 24,340 of record JASJAN010000031.1, on the reverse strand, counting down.
GATTTAAAACGATCATACTGACGATATGAAATTCCATCAAAAGTCCCAAACTTGAGCGTAATCCCTCATACTGTCTTTGTTTGTCCTTTATCAGCACAGCAACTTTTTTGGCCATACCGTCCTCCTAAAGCATCACGTAACGATCGCATTCCTCGACCATTTCCGCATTGCGTGCCTGGGTCACAAAATCCTTATCAACCAGGCCGGCAAGTTCTTTACCCTGGTATCCGCGGTCAATATAGCTGACTTCGCATACAGCCACCTGGGCAATATCTATAAGTTCTGAGAAGCGGGAATTCTGGGTCAACAGGACACCATCTCCGGTAAAAAAGATTTCGACCTGCTTGCCGGCACTCTTGGCCGCCCTTGCCAACCCGATCACATGGTGTAGATTGTTTCCGGTTGAGACGCAGATACCGATCGTTTGGGCCATTTCCGTGCTCCTTTATTTTTTTTCGCCTTTTTTCAGATAAAAACGAAAAAAGCCTTCTTCATCATCTATAAAACCCAGCCACTCATGTCCGGATTTTCTGGCCAACTTGGGCATATCTTTTTTGGTTCCCGGATCGGTACCCAGCACTTCTAAAATTTGACCGATCTCCAGACTTTTCATGGCTTTGGCTGTCTTTAAAGTTGGCATGGGGCAGCTGATACCCCTGACATCTAATGTTTCATCAGGCTTTATTTTTGTAAGGTCCATCAATCAATTCTCCTTTCAAAATACTCGCAAAAAAATGCACTTCAGCGCCTTAAATCCAAAACATAATTCCTGGTGCCGGATTCGCAACAATACGTTTAGCTGTTGTCCAATCCAATTTTAGCAGGATTGGGAAGGGTAGTTTAAAAACATCTTTTGTTCAATGCAATCCCCCGGTTTCATAAAGATAAATTCTTCATTGGAATAGGGACCGTAAAGCAGCTTTTTTAAAAATCCTAAATCTGCCTTGACCTCTATAAATTTCTTATTAAAAAAATCGGCGTTTTCTGCAGCCCTCTGACGGAGATGAGCCGTATTACCGGCGCCGGTATTGATAAAAGCCACATGGCTGTAATTTTTCAATTCTTCGGTCATTCCCCATATGGCGGTTTTACGACCCAGTCGTGGCGTGTAGTCATTGTCAACAATACCTAATGGGTCCTGACCTTCCTTAATCCAGCCGGCCGTTAAATAATAGGTGCCCGGACGCTTTTTTAATGCCACGCGATATTTTGTGCAGGAACCCAAAAAAAATGCGATACAATCATGGCTGCGAGGTACGATAAGGCCACTTTTGCCAGCAGTCACACCGGCGATGCCGTTCGAGCATAATCCATACCCGAGAACAACTTCACCGGCCCAGGTGGCCACCTGATCGATTTGATCCTGAACGAGGGAAGGCATTTTATGCGGGTAACGATGCAGGCCTTGGTCCAGATATCGAATTTCAATATTCGATTCAGGAGTGAGGAGCATTTCAAGCTCAGGTTCAAAAATCCGGCAGGCAACTAAAACTCGCGTTTTTGGATTCACAAAATAAGACCCGAAGCATGCAATTGTCTAAGCAGACCCATTTTTAATAACGTCCACTTGAGAAGTGTCAGTAGGAATTTATTAAATTATAAAAAGTAGCTAAACGAATACCAGCCAATATTATTTTACCGTTACGCAGGTGCATTCCGCCAGATGGCAGACTTTACTGGATACGCTACCCATTAGAAGACCTTTGATTTTCCCAAGGCCGCGACTGCCAATCACAATCATATCGATATCATTGTTTTTGGCAAACTGTAAAATTTCTTCAGCAGGATCACCACGGAAGACCATTGATTTGGTAATTTTTAATCCCATCGCCTGCAGCTGCTTTTGAGCAGCCTTCATGATACCTTCACTGATCAGCTTGGCCGATACCTTGCCGATACCGCCGTCGATTTTTTCACTCTCGATGTACTCCAGGATTTCAGGCGGAATATCCCTGTCTTTAACAACATGCACCAGAAAAATTTCTGAATGGTGCTTCTGGGCAACATCAGACGCAAACAGGATGGCCTTTTTGGAATGCTCAGAGCCATCAAAGGGAATTAATATTTTTTTACCATAGCGCTATTATCTTTCAATCTTTACCTGGTTAAGCCAGCTCGCGCTCACCGGCTTCAAAAGCCTTCATGGATTCTTCTTCTACTTCAGCTCTGACGTGCTCTCTTATTTCTACAAACCGCTCGGTCGCCAAAACCCGGAAATTTCTTGGTCTGGGGATGTCGACGTCAATGACGGCTTTGAAGGTTCCCGGGCGGGTAGTCATGACAAAAATTCTATCCGCTAAAAAAACGGCTTCATCAAGATCGTGAGTGATGAAAAAAATGGTTTTGTGTGTCAGCTCGAATACCGAAAGCAGATATTCATGCATCAGTCCTTTAGACATGTTGTCCAGGGCGCGGAACGGCTCATCTAGCAATAATACTTTAGGGTCATTTATGAGTGCCCGAATGATTTCCACCTGCCGCTTCATGCCGGAGGACAAATTGTCCGGATACAGCGCTTCTATATCCCGACTGAGCCCAAGGCGATCCATTAATTCCCGGGCCATGCTCACGGCTTCTTTAAGCTGCATTTTACCCTGCATGACCGGCCCGTAGGTGATATTACCCATGACCGTTTTCCAGGGGAACAGGGCCCCACCCTGAAAAACCACCATCCGATCCGCGCCGGGTGTTTGAATGATATCGGGGGCAGCGATTTTTTCATCATCCAGGTAAATAGCACCACTGGTGGCATTATCAAATCCGGCGATAGCATTTAACAGAGTCGTCTTGCCGCATCCGGACGGCCCCACCACCATGGCAAATTCGCCGGGCTGAATGTCAGCATTACAGTCTCGGCAAGCATGGACATTGACACCTTCTGGATCGTAAACTTTTTCGACATGTTCGATGAGAATTCTACCTTCTCTTTTTCCATCGGGTTTACTTTCCACAGTTCCCTCACTTTTTCATGCGGTTAGTCCGCATGAGACGTTTCTAATAATCCGGAAAGATCAACATCCACCTTGCCGCTGGCTGTCGAAGCCTTGACGGCCTCTTCATGCAGAAGCTCTAAAGCTTCAGCTTTGATTTCCAGATATCTTTTTGATGTCACCATGCTCCAATCGCGCGGACGCGGCAAATCGACTTCGATGACTTTTTTTATATTTGATGGTTTATTTGTCATAACCAGTAGATTATCTGCCAGGATGATGGCTTCATCCAGTTCGGAAGTAACGAATACGTGGCTGGCATGAGTTTCTTCAAAAAGCTTCAGATAATATTCCTGCATCAGCTGTCGTGTCATGGCATCCAACCCTCTGAAAGGTTCATCCATCAGCATGACCTTGGGTTGGTTGATCAGAGCACGGGCCAATTCGGCGCGCCGCTGCATGCCACCGCTCAGCTGACTGGGGTATTTATCACGGAAATCCTCCAGACCCACCTTTGCCAGAAGTCTCAATGTTTCTTTATGAGCCTGTTCCCTGGTCATGACTTTGCGGGCAAGTGGTCCGAACATCACATTGTCATAACATGTCAGCCAGGGATAAAGAGCAGTTTCCTGAAAAACAACCAAGCGTTCCCAATTGGGCCCAGTAATCGGTTGACCATCCATCTCAACTTTTCCAAGATCGGGCCGTTCATAACCGGCGATCAAATTTATAATCGTTGTTTTTCCGCATCCGGAGGGGCCGATCAAGACGGTTAATTTTCCGGGCTCAACCGTAAATGAGCAGTTCTTTAGGATGATCGTCTGTGTTTTTTTGAAAACGGCCATCCGGCCCACATTTGTAAAAATGACCTCGCTTGCCTGATTGCTGGCTGACATGCGCATAGCCTCCTAAAAAATCCGTTGCCATCTGGTGAAGTAATTACCCACCCAGGCGATGCCAATAGAGCAAATCGCCCCGCACAGGCCGATGATCCCCATGCCCAAAACAACATGCGGATAGTCCATTACAGTATGATTATACCAGACGTAATAGCCCATGCCCCCTTTATTGGCCATCATCTCCGCCGCGACGACCAGAATCCAGGTAATTCCCATGGCCAGTTTCATACCGGTGAAGATTTGTGGCATGGCTGCCGGTAAAATGACTTTCCACAGCATTTGTCTCCTGTTGAGTCCGAATGACATTGCCGCCCTGGGCAATCGAATATCAACTTCGGAAATGCCCCCCATGGTGTTATAGACAATGGGGAAAAAGGCCCCATAAAAAGTCAAAAAGATAATCTGAGACTCAATATGAACAAAGAACAACACGGTTGCCGGTATCCAGGCAATGGGTGGTATCGGGCGCACCATTTCAAAGGCCGGAAAGATAAGACCTTTTGCAACCTTTGAATATCCAATGGCCACACCGATGGGAAATCCGATGATGATTCCCAGAAAAAATCCGGCTAAAACTCTGAAAAAGCTTTTCAGCATATTAATGAATACGACACTGAAAGGCAGCTCGAACAAGGCCAGGAAAACGGCCTTGGGCGTCGGGATCTGTGCAAAATAATCCACGGCAACGACAATGAGACTCCAGAGTACTAAAAACAAGACAAATGACATGATTTGTCTAAAAAGGCTCCAGTTAACGAATCTTCGGTAGATTTGGTGCCAAAATAGTGATTCATTGGTGACGGTGTGATCGGACACGATGATCTCCTCTCTATGTCGTAATGGATTCTTCCAAAGATTCGGTAATGGCGCGCCTCCATGGGACCAGACGCACGGTTAGATATCGAATCAAAACAGAAGTTCCAAAACCGAGAATTCCGATGGCAATCATCCCGTTTACAATCAGCGGATATTGGATCAGGATATAGGCTTCCCAGATACGGTAGCCCAGACCCCATTTTCCGGTGATCATCTCTCCCACGACGGCCCCCATCCAACCGATACCCATGCCGATGGCACATCCTGCAGAGATGGAAGGCAAGGCTCCGGGTAATACGACATGCCAGAATATCTGTTTGGGGGAAGAGCCCAAACAACGTGCCGCTCTGAAATAGTCACGGTCGATCATTTTTACGCCCACGATCGTATTGAGCAGAACCGGAAAAAAAGCATTGATGAAAGGAATAAAAGCCACACTCGCCTCTTCCCAGGGCAAAAGCAATATGGCCAGGGGCAGGTAAGCCGGCGCCGGAATAGGGCGCAGAAGCTCGAGTGTTGGAAAGGTCAGATCGGAAAATGTTTTCCTCCAGCCGATCATCAATCCTAACGGAATGGCAACAATATATGCGACCGATACCCCGCCAAGGACTCGCGCGGTGGTTGCGGCTGCGTCCATCCAGAAAACATGGCTGCCGACCCAGATGATACCTTCTTCCAATACTTCAGCTGGGCTGGGAAAGAGCACAAAGCGGTAGACCTCAAAATGAACCAGCAAACCCCATGCAACAAATACCATCAGTACCGATATAGTGCCCAGGATTGTCGTTTGGCTAAAAATCTTGGATTTTATCGTCGGCGGCTGCCAGACAAAATCCAGGGCTTCTTCATTTGCATTGGACATAACAGTTTCCTTTTAAAACAGGTGCAAAAGGTCGTGAAAGATACCCTGATATCGCCCGAAAGGAAGGATGCTATGCGCATCCTTCCTTTGCAGACATATTCAGGCTGGATGATGTTTATGACGCAACGCTTTATTTATAGAAACTGTTGTCAGCCCAATCAGCTGCCTTGAAATGTTTTTTGAGAAACTTCTTTTCATACAGAAAGTCAATGTCGCGCTGCATGACTTCGATGTGCTCGTCCGTCAGCTCATTTGAGTATTTATACCGGGCCAGCGAACGTTTTAGTGATTCGAGCGGAATCTTTCTTTCCAGCTCATTGTAAACAATTTCGGCAGCTTCATCCGGATGGTTTTTCATGAAGTCGTGCAGGTCATTGTCGGCCCTAACGAGCCCTCTGACGATATCCGGATGGGCTTTGGCAAATCTTTCACTGACAAGCAGCGGCCAGATGGCGTTGACATAGGGTTCATATTTATTCGCGTTGCAAGGCTCTATGCACTTGCCGACCTCTTTCTCGCGGACAAGCTCGATGTAGGGCGGCCAATAGCAGAAAGCGTCCAGCTTGCCGGCTTCCAGATTGCCCACAGCCACTTCCGGGTTCTGGCTGACAATATTAAATTTAATATTTTCCTGTTTGGCAATTTCTTCCAGAATGCGGTGATGTGAAGAACCCACACCGGTGGCGATAGTCGCACCGTCCAGTTCTTTTACACTTTTAATTTTGGAGTCTTTTGGTACGAAGACAGCACCAACATCACCGTGCGGATAAACCGCAACCCCAACCCATTTGGTGTTTTTTATTTTGGATTGGAGCATGACAGCGGGCATGTTCCCGAGGTAGGCAATTTCAAGTTTTCCGGCAATCCAATTGTTAATCAGATGAACACTCCAAAGGCCGAAAAACCAATCAACTTCAACATTAGGGAGGTATTTTTTATAAAACTGTTTTTCCTTCATGACTGATGTTTCCAGCATGCCATACGGACAATAGCCCCAGACGATTTTCATTTTTTCGGTGGTGATGACGTCTGTTTCTATTAGCTTACCGGCAGCAAAGGCAGGAACTGAAGGAATAAGAAAAAGAGCCACAAGTAAAAGTAGAATGATGTGTTTTAATTTCATAGGTAGTCCCCCTCTGATTGGTTTGCTTTTATTGGATATGGTGTATCCTGATTGCAGTGATATCCTTAAATCACCTCCTTTCATTGGCCCCCAGACGCTTCAGTTGCTGAGACCCTTAATGGTTATCAAGCGACGTGCCTAGTCGTTCTCACATATTTTTTTTACGATAAATTCGATGCATTCGTTGCATTTGGACTGCCACTCGCCTTCTTCGATAAATTCCTGCATGGCTTCATCGTATTCGGCATAACGAAAAGGATCGAACCCTAAAATCTCTTGACAAGTGTTAACTTTAAAATGTGTTTTAAAGGCAGTTGTAAGCTTCTGAATCCGGCGTTTGTATTCCTGTTTAAAGCTGCTATCGACCGCAGTGCCGTCCAAAGCCGGATCCTGTTTGAACGGATCAAAGACTGCCGGATCCACACACCTGTCACCGCTGCATTTTTCGAGAAAAATATTAAACACTGTATTTACGCGTTGAGCCGAATCCTGTCCTTCAGGCGGCATCTGCTGTATATTGATGCCTGAAATGATATCGAGATATATGGTGACAGCTCCGGCAACCAGCACTTTGCACAGAAAGGTTTCGGTATCCGGATTCTCCGAGTAAAAAGATCCCAGTTCCCATTTTTCCCGGGATAACCCCAACGCTTCCTGCAAACCTTGCAGAACGGCTTTGTCTCAGTTGGTTCCTTTGTTAAAAAGTTCAGCAACCCGTTTGCATGCCTCTTCAGAACTTAATGGTTTTTTTGTTTTATCATTAGGGTAGGGGAAAGTGACCGCCTCCTTTCAGGTTAATTAAAATGTTGAGACAAAAGAAAAACGGTTCAGGCATACGCCCGAATGCGATTTGTTCATCAAAATATCGCCTCGTTATTTGTATTCGTCCAAAATTTCTTCACACTGATCAACTGTGATGAATTTCCCTTCGGACTTGATGTCGCCGTTGATCTTTATAGCCGGAAAGGCCGATACCCCGTCTGCTTCATGAACTTTTGGATCATCAATGCTTTCGACCTCAAACTCAATGCCCAGCTTGCCCATGGCCTTTTTTAAATTTTTCTCCGAGATCTGTGACCGGGGACAGCCGGCAGTGTAAAATTGAATTTTTTCAATCATGGTATGTGTCTCTCCTTGCCGCGCCTATTTTTGAGCGGCTTTTTGGCGTTTGCGGTAACCACCGATCCAGTTGGTGGCAAATTCGTCACGACCCATGGCCAGATCGGCGGCCAGAATCGAGATGACTACCTCATCAAACAGCGGATTGGTGATCGGGCAGGTTAGCCCGCAGCGGATCGCCATGGCCAAAAACGCTCCGTTGAGCAACTCGCGATCCGGGATGCCAAATGATATGTTGCTGCAGCCCATGGTGATGTTGACCCCATAGTCTTTGACAATCGCCTCGACCGCATCCAGCGCCATCTTGCCGGCCTGATCGTCGGCGCCGATCGACATCGCCAAAGGATCGATGACAATGTCCTGGGCAGCAATACCGACTTTGGCGGCGCGATCCATGATTTTGCCGGCGATCTCGATGCGTTTTTCCAGCGTCTTGGGAATACCCTCATCATCCATGGTCAAACCGATGACCGCCGCATCGTATTGTTTGATCAACGGCAAAATCTTTTCCAGCTTTTCTTCTTCACCGTTGACAGAGTTGACCAGCGCTTTGCCCGCATAAACCGCCAGCGCGGCCTCCAGCGCTTTAACATTAGCCGTGTCAATGCAAAGCGGCACATCGGTCAACTCGCTGAGCACCTCGATCATCTGCACCAGCAGCGCCGGCTCATCGGCGCCCGGCACACCGGCATTGACGTCCAAGATGGCCGCACCGGCTTCAATCTGCGCCAGCGCATCGGCTTTGACCGTGTCAAAATTACCGGCCTTGAGCTCCTCCTGCAACTTTTTGCGGCCGGTGGGGTTGATGCGCTCACCGATAATCGCCGTCGGCAACTCACGGCTGAAGGAAACTTCCTTTGATGCTGATCTTACGGTTGTCGTCAGTACGTCTGCCATTGTTTAAACCTCTTTCCTTTTACAAATTGAGCACTAGTCGGTCAGCAGCTGCTTTGCCAGAGTGACTGCAGCCGCGGCGTCTTCAGCCATGCCGTCGGCACCGATCTCATCGCAAAACTCCTGGGTGACCGGCGCTCCGCCCACCATGATTTTGACCCGATCCCGCAGTCCGGCCTCCTCGACAGCCTTGATCACCACCGGCATTTCATCCAGAGTAGGGGTGATCAGCGCTGACATACCCAGCAAAACCGGCCCTTCTTTTTCATTGAGCGCTTCGATAAATGTCTCGGTTTTCACCGACACACCCACATCGTTGACCTCAAAGCCACTGCCCTTGAGCAACATGGCCACCAGATTTTTGCCGATATCGTGAATGTCGCCGTCGACAGAGCCGATGACAATATAGCCGGCTGACTCCGCGCCGCCGCTTTCAGCCAAAAGCGGCTCCAAAATCTCCAAAGCGCCCTTCATGGCTTTGGCCGAACGCAATACCTCGGGAATAAAATATTCACCCTCCTGCATCAGATCGCCCACATGCAGCATGCCGGGAATCATAAAGTCGGATAACAGCGCCTGAGGGGTGGTGCCTTTTTCTACTTCTGCATTGACAATCTCAACCACCTTGTTGCGATTGCCGTCGATGACCGCCTGGGTTAGTTCGGGAAAATCAGACATAACCAATTCCTCCTTAAGGGTTTGGTGCTTTATGCAAGCGGATATTTACCGTGTTGATGGGTGGCATCCACCCAGGTCTTAAAATTTTCCTGAGGGGTGGCCGGCAGCACCTGGCAGCTGGGCGCCATCATCACTCCCAGCCCATCGCCGATTTTAGAGATCTGATCTTTAACCTGCGCATCAATTGTTTCCGGCGGCCCTTTAACAATGTCGGCTCCGTCGGTAATGATGCAGGCTGGCACCCCTAACTTGTCGATGACTTCGGTCTTGATCCAATCCGGTGGGTTGAACTCGTCAAAATGAAAACCTTCCACACCGGCTTCTTTAACCAGCAACTCTAGATATTCAAAGGCCTTGGGGGTGGTCATATCCCCGTGAATGTGCAGCCAGGTGGCCTGGTTGTGATTTTTTCTGACCGCTTCAACCAGCTTTTTAACGCACGGCAGGTTGAACTCGATGCACATCTTGGGGCTGAGCATCAAGGTGCCCATGGTCTCGGCGGTAAAACAAACCGAATTGCAACCGGCTTCATACTGAGCACCGATCCAGTCGATGGCCCACTCTGTGGCCAGATCACACATTTCCGCCACCCAGTCCGGATCATCATAGGTGTCCTCTAAAAAGGCCTCGTTGGGCCGAAACAAAAACATGGCTGCGGTGGTGCCTACATAATACATCGGCACCAGTGGCATCTCATCGCCGACGGCGGCCGATACGTTTTTCATTACTTCAAGACAGCCGGCCATGCGCGGGTCGGTCTTGGTGACATCGTATTGGGCCATCAGCTTTTGCACCCTCGGCCAGTCGTCTTTGCTCTTTACCGGTTGATCCTCGGTGGTGCCTGCGGCCAAACCAAATTTTTCCGGAATCATAATGTTGCCGCCCAGCGGTGGAACACCGAACCCGTAGTCCACATAGGAGGGGATGGCGATGTCGTAGTCGACTTCTTTGATATTGGCCAATACCGCCTCGGTGACCTTATCTGAGTCATACCAGTCATGACCGGTGACCTCGGGCAGTAAATACCCGTGACTGTATAGCATCTGAGACATGACCCGCGGCCACACCGGCATGTAATCCGGCGCTTTGCGCTGCCTTACCGCATCAAATCGCTCCTTTTTATTCATTCAATCCTCCTTCCGGTAATCATTATACTGAGCAAGTATATCGTTAATTAAACCGATTTATGACGGACTGATTAAATTTCAATCGTGGTGAAATCATCCGGTACATGCACCTCGCCTTCAAAATGCTTCAGGATGAGTGTTTTGAACGCATCTCTGTTTTCTTCATATTCCGTAGGCCAGTGGACCACCGCGATGCGTTTCACGCCGGCCTCAGTGGCTGCTTTGCCCAGATCTTCCGGTGCGATATGAAAGGAATGGGGTTCCACTACGACGACCGTGCTCATAAAAAGATCCGCGCCCCGGGCAAGATCGATCACCGGTTCTGTAAAACTGGACTCACCGTTGTAAAACAGTGAGCGGCCATCGCGTTCGATGCGATAAGCATGCGCCTCGGAAGGATGCTCCCCGCGCACGGTGCGGACATCTTCAAAATGTTCCGATTCGCCAAGCTCTTTGAATATGAGGTCATAGCCCCTTTTTTCATTATCGGCCACCGGAAGCTCACACAGATCCATCAAACCCTGGGTGGCTTCCTGAATGCCGGCCGGTCCGATAATTTCAAGTGGTTCGGTTCGGTTGCACACATTCATCATATCGAAAAGCACGTGTACGATACCGATGAAATGGTCGGAGTGCAGGTGGGAAATCATAATACGCCGGATGGCATTTAGATCAACACCGTAGGCATTGATATTTCTTAAAGCCCCGTCACCGACTTCCAAAAGGGTGTCATTATCAATCAACATCGAGAGCATACCGCGTGATCCAGTAACTTTGAGCCCCATACCGGGCACGAGGCCGGCGGTGCCTAAAAACGTAATTTTCATCTGAGGTTTGTCCTTATTAAAATTTGGGTTTATTGTCAGTTGATTAGAAAGATTGAAGTTGATCGGGTCATGACGGGCTTCCATATCAAATTCAATCTGATTCATCATTAAAGATATGGTGTTCCCCCCCCCAGGGGTGTGATTTGAAACCTTGATCTGGCTTGTTTAAGCAACCTGGGTATCGAATTTCATTTCTAGCTGTTGCAATACACATACCAAGAGCCGTGTATACAGAGTTTTTTGAGCAACGAAATACCTGGTGTTGCAGGATTGAAAAATATTTAATAATATAAGGAAACTGGAAAGTATTTCACCTCTGGTGCCTTCACGTCTGATTGCTATCTGAACCATATGTTTTGACCTTGATAAATGAAACGTTTCATGAGGGAGCCGGAATGAAACAAAATGATTCATATGAAACAATGTGTGTCCACAATGGTCTATTGTTTACGAGTGGTAAATTTCAAAATGGCGGGCGCATGAACCGGGTCGGGTATGATGGGGTAGTTGATTTATTTTCAGGCTCGTGGCCGAAAATGCTTTCAACCGGACTGTATAATCAAATAAGGCACCCTCGCAGGGGCGCCTTATTTGTTTTTACAGATGACGCATCAGCAGGCTTATTTTTCAAACCAGTCTTTATCCGTATAGGTTCCAAACCAGTCATCCTTATAGTCTTCGTACTTCTCGCCCTTTCCTTCTTTCTCTTGAAAGGCTTCGTAGGTTTCCCAGCCGTACATGCCGTCCGGCCAGCGGGGCTCATGTTCGACAAATCGCGGAATCGGATAACGCCAGCCGGCTTTATGCATATGTTCAAAGCCTTTGACCAGCGGTTCGAGATAGGCTACCGGCAGGATAAACCACATATCGTCATCACTGTCGCCGGTAAAGCGATATTCACCAAAGGTTGGGATAACATAGGTGGGTTTACCGGTATTCATCGCCGGTGCAATGCCCCAGCAGCAAAGCCCGCCGCGGCCACTGTTCTCGGCCACGATTTTCTCTGCGGTTTGATCACAGATGCCCTCGATAACGCGGTTCATCCTGGCGGCATTTAAGCTCAACAGAATCAGATCGGGTTCTATTTTTGTCCAGCCCAAGGGTGACATGACAACCCCGATATAGCCTTTGTCCGGAGGGATTAAGGGTTTGTCGTTTTCAAATTTTTTGGCGACTTCAAGGTCCGGCACCAGTCGGGGATAGATGGCCGTGCCGTCTAGCATGTATGGAGGCTTTTTTGCCCACCCGTGGGCACAGGACCCTTCGAGGCAATAATTATCCTCAGTCAGCAAGGCGTGGGTTCTACCGGTGGTCTTGGTCAGATGCAGGCACTGACAGATTAACAGGCGGGTTTTATAATTTTTCAACGGACGCAGCGCCTTCTCTGGGATTTCGCTTTCATCTTTGATTAATTTGTAGGCGACGGGAAAGGTGTTGGGTCTTAAAAATCGATCCATAATTTCGCCCATTTTGTGATATTTTTCTAGTGACATCGTTAAGACTCCTTTTTGATTGGACAATTTAGGTTAGATAAGAGATGTGGACTGGGTCGGTAGAAGAAACGCGGACGGTCATAGCTTGAAACGCAATTAGATCACCCCCTCGTCGTAAGCATTGCATATTTATGGTGTATCCATCACACTTGTATTTTAAGTGTACGTTGAAATCTATACCACGCTGTAGGAATACGGTCAACCCAATATCATTAAACTCCCTGTGAAAAAAACAAATTATTCAAAGGTTTTTTCAAAAGGAGAGGTTTTGCGCAGCGATTTTTCAAACGTGTTGGGCGGCACCCAGATGACTTGGGGGTTGATTTTTATGCTGTGACTGCAGGCCGACTTGATTTCTTTTGCCAGTGTATCCAATTGATTCTGCTGCATGCCCTCAGCATATTCCACTTTGATTTTCAGCGGCGGTACGACCCGCGGGGGCTTTTCATCAAGCACGATTTTCATGGCACCCGTGACACGCGGGAAAAAAGAGTTGACAATCTCCTGAATGGCGGCCGGATATACGTTAGCGCCTTTGACGATCAGCATATCATCGGATCGCCCCACAAATTTTAAGCGTTTGCCCGGAAAACCGCATTCAGGACATGTGTCAGTGATCACCTGGACAATGTCTCCATAAGCATACTTGATGATCGGACAGGCGTCTCGATCAAGAGAAGTGTGCACAGCCTCACCGATGGCGCCGTCAACACTATCGATGGGCTCTCGCGTCGACACGTCGATTAAATCATCTTGAAATAAATTGTAATCCGGCGCATAGCAATGCAGGCCATGATATTCGTTCGAATCACAGGAAAGACCGAACCCCAATCCCCCCGGTGCCCAGTAATCATAAACCCGGGCGCCATAGGCCGATTCCAAGCGCTCCTTGACTTCCGGAATACCGGGCCCCGGTTCGCCGCACAGAAGCAGAGAATCAAACCCGAGCTCACCCACTTCTTTGCCGATAGTGGTCGGCGCTCTGCCAATCATAAATTCAGCCAGGGAAGGTGTGGTGGCGAAAGAAACGGGTTTGGTGAGCTGTGCAAATTGTAAAATGGCATCCGCTCCGCCGCGAACGTCCACGTCGATCGGTAAAGCGCCCATTTTTCTGATCCCCCACAGCAGCATGCTGGTGGCATAAACGCCAAGGGCATAGGCAAACAGCACGCGATCCCCCGGGTTGATATTCGCGGCCTTGAACATAAAGGCCCACAGGTCGGCCACGGGACCGTTGATATCCCGTCTGGAAAAAGTATAGGTAAACGTCGGTGTGCCACTGGTCCCGGAGGTGGTCGACGTCAATTCCAGTGAGTCCAGGGGCGCACACAGATGCATTCCAAAGGGGTGCCCGAAACGTTCCAGCGATTCATGCTGACTATCGCGCTCGTCCTGTTTGGTCATCATGATGGGCAGTTTACGGAAATCTTCCAGTGTCTTTATGTCTTCAGGATGTGCGCCACAATCCTGGAATTTTTTTTGATAAAATTCTGAATTTTCAAAACTGTATGTGAGCTGTCGACGCAGCCGCTTTTCCTGGTACTCTTTGATTTGTTCTTCTGAAAATGTGTTTAACTCTTTAGTTGCAAACCGCATTACAGGTGTCCTCCTGAGATTTTTAACTACCCATCATGGTTTCCGGAAGCCAGGTCGACAGGCCCGGGAAAACAATTAAAATCGTCAATGTAATCACATCCATTATTATAAAAGGGATAACCCCGAACACGAGATCTCTGAAATTGGCATCCTTGCCGGCACCGCTCATCACGGCGTAAAGATTCAAGCCGACCGGTGGTGTGATAACGGAGATTTCAATGACCTTCACAAAGATAATGCCGAACCAGATCGGATTGATGCCGTACTGCATAATGACCGGAAATACAAAGGGCAGAGTGATGATCATCATGGAAGCGGTATCCAGATAACACCCCATAATGATATACATCAGGCTGAAGGCCACCATAATGCCGGCGGCCGTGTGGATGTGACTGGAAACAAACTGGGTAAACTCGGTGACGACACCGGTGATGACCAGCAGCCGGGAAAAAATTAATCCGCCGATCAATATGGTGAAAATAGTGCATGCCACCGCAGCCGAATTCCGCAGACCTTCCATCAGCCAGCCCTTTTTCGGCCCGAGTTTGAACAGGGCGATCATAAATGTTCCGAAGGCGCCCACTGCTCCGGCGCCGGAAGGCGGAAACAGCCCGGAATAAATTCCGCCGAGCACCAGCAGGATGAGAAGCACGATTCCCCAGACACCTTTAAGGGATTTCATTTTCTCCATTAAACTGTGTCGTACCTCAGGTATGGCTGGCGCCAGGGAAGGCTTAAATCGCACCAGCGAAAAAATCAATATTGCATAAAGAATCGCGGAGATGATACCGGGAATGACTCCGGCGAGCAAAAGTTTGCCGATAGACTGTTCGGTGATGATGGCGTAGATGACCATTGTCAGGCTTGGAGGAATCATAGCGGCAAACGTCCCTGCCGCGCAGATACATCCCAGTGATAGCGACCTTGAATATTTATACTTCAGCATTTCCGGCAGAGCCAGCCGGGTGAAAACCACCGAGTTGACCACCGTCGATCCGGAAGCAGCTGCAAACCCTGCAGAGCCGGCGATCACCGCCAGATAAAGGCCGCCCCGCAGCCGACTGAGCCACATGTTGGCGGCTCGAAACAGGTCCATTGTGAGACCGGCCGACGCCGCCAAAGTGCCCATCAGAACAAAAAGCGGCAGGACCGCCCAGGAATAATTGGCAACAACACTGTAGGGAAGGGTTTGCACGATTGAAAGTGCAAAATTGGGCCCCAAAGCAAACATCAATCCAAAGAAACCGGAAATACCCAGGGAAACTGCGACCGGTACACCACAGCCCAATAAAATTAGTAGTCCGATAACTGATGCGATACCGACGTGAAACGGATCCATGGGTTAATTCCCAATAGAGTTAGACCTAAGTCGTATGATTGGTCTCGGGATTGAAAATATTTTTGAATGCCGTCACCAGATCCCGCAAACACTGTAGGGTCATTAGGGTCAAACCCAGCGCGAGCAATAACTTTGCGGGGTAAACCGGAAAGGCAATCAGTCCCGATTCATATTCCCCGACTCTAAGGCTTTCGATACCAAATCGCCAGCCCTGCCAGGTCAGTAAAAAGAAAAAAAGGGCTGATAGAAAATAGTTAAGGACCTCAAATTTCAGCTGCAGCTTGGGGCGCATTCTGGATGTAAATAATTCGACCCGGATGTGGCCGCGAACCTGCTGATTGTATGCAATCGCCAGAAAAGCACTCACGACCATTAGGGCCTCGGTTGCTTCGAATGTTCCGGGTACGGGTGTGTTAAACACCTTGCCCAGAAACACATCCAGGGCTCCCATGATCATCATGAGCAGCAGCGCAACACCCGACAGCACCGCGCCGATTTCATTTGTCCGGTCCAACAGACTTTTTTTCTTTTTCTCTGTCATACGGGTCTCTGAAACAAACAGGGGAGAAGCGATGAGTTCTCCCCTGTTTGATCGAGTTTGTTAGCATTTACGGACAATTGATCCAGCTGCGCAGATCTTTCCAGAGCTCCACAGTCTGTTTGGCCTCGGCACCCTTGCCCTGCTTCTCCATTTTTTTGATCCAGTCTCCGTAAAAATCCGGATTAGCTTTTTGCCATTTGGCCAGTTCGGCAGCCGGGAATGCAGAAAACTTAACTCCTTTTTCTTCGAGGAATTTCCTGGCAGCAATCTCGGCTTCCGCGGTCTTGGTCAATTCTCGTTTACGGGCTCTTTCCGCTACATCCAGAATGATTTGCCGGTGCTTGTCGGAAAGCTTGTTCCAGGACTTCTGGCTGAAGAATACCCCCCAGGCGGGGCCTTCCCACATAACAACCTCAGTCACATATTTGGCAACTTCATAGATTTTATAGGTCTGGATGAAATCCACTGAAAAGGGGCAGCCGTCGATGACGCCGCGTTGCAGGTTTTCATAAAGCTCGGGCAGAAAAATGGTTACCGGTGTGCCGCCGGCGGCTTTTACCAGGCGCGGCATGTCCTCGCCCCAGGTACGGATTTTTTTGCCTTTGAGATCATCCAGTGTGTTGACCGGCTCGCGGGTGACCAGCAAGTAGGGATTGAGCAGGTGAAAGAAAATCGGAACCACTTTGTTGCGTTCGGCTTCTTCCTGGAAGGCCGGAATTTTTTCCATAAAGGCCTTCATCAAGGCACTGGACTGACAAATATTATCCATTGCCATGGGCAGCGAGTTCGGTGCGGCGAAAAATGGCAACTGGGCTGGAAAATAGCCTGCGGACATGCCGGCGGCATCGATAGCTCCGGTGCCGAGCAGTGTCAGGTTTTCTTTGGCGGCACCCAGCGCGTTGGACCAAAAGATCTGGATTTCAATTTCTCCACCGGTGGCTTTTTTAACCTCGTCTACGAACCATTGATCAATTTTGGATCCGGCCGCAGCTGCCGGAAATTGGTGATTCATTCGCAGGACAGTCTTGGCAGCAGCGTTGCCGCAGATCACGAATGCCAGCAGCGCAATAATTGCTATACATGAAAAAAGTTTAAATTTCTTCATCATCCAGCCTCCTTAATTATGCGGATTAATAAAAATAGCGGCTGCAGCAGGGCTGTGACTCTTATAGCTGCAGCACCCCTCCAACGGTTCTGATAGTCACTGTTTGAGCGTTTACAAAGGAATTGGCTTTACAATTCCTTGTTCATGGGTATGGATATTAGACTTGATGGACGGTGGCGAACCCGCTTCGCCTGGTTTGCGTCTGTGTTATGGCACTTTTTCTATGATCATCACTGAGCAAAACACATACCAGAATGGTCGGAAACTCAAAATGGCACTGGCCGCAGTTTGCCTCTTTGTTATGCCGGATTCTTTTAAGTACTAAATTCAAGTGGTTAATGATGGGTCAGGCTTTTTATATATTAAATTCTGACCTGATATAGATCATTGGAAACTGTTTTCAAAAAACGAGGTTTTAACAGATTGTTTCATTATCAAAATTATTTGGAACAATATGTAAAATCTGAAACAGGATATGATATTACCGTGAAGGTCATGGCGTATTCAGTGACCGCTGATCGGTCGGCCACTGCGCGTGTTTTAATCCGGCTGTCTGGAGATTACGCCCGAAAAAGTCGGAAGAGCAGGGGATTAGGCAGCATCTCCCATTTTTTTAACCAGGAACTGCATACAATCGATGCATTTTTGCATCCACTCGCCCTCTTCAATGTATTCCTGCATCTCCTCATCGTAATCCACATAACTGAATGGATCGAAACCCAGTACATCTTGGCAGTTGCAGGCATTAAATTCGGTTTCAAAACTTTGAAATAAGGTTTTTACTTTTTTTTGATAGGATTTTTTATAACGCTCATCGATTTCTATGCCCTTCAATGCCTCATCATATGCGAATGGATCGAAATCAACCGGATGAATGGGTTTCCCTTCACTGGTCTCTTCCAGGTGCTGATTAAAGATGTGATTTACGCGTTCGATGGATTCTTTAATATCGGAGGATTGCGATGTCTCGGCTTCCATCTGGCCGATCACATCCAGATAAATAGCCATCGCACCGGCGGCCAGCGCTTTGCATAAAAATCGATCGGCATCCGGGTTTTCGGCATAAAAATCGGCAAAATCCCATTTTTCTGGCGGCAGTTTTAAAATTTCCTGCAGGATTAATAAAACCGCTTTGTCGCAGTTCGTCCCCGAATTATAAAGTTCGGCAACCTTTTGGCTCTGTTCTTCAAGGTGCCTAGAAGCTTTATTTTCCCTCTGCTTATCAGCTGTCACCACGAGTTCACCTTCCTTGTTCATGTTTGGGGGCATTCAGTTCCAGTTTCCCGTTGATTCAGTTGAGATCTGATCCGAGACTTCTATTATGACATTCCAGCCTGTGTTCGTAGGGTCTTATCATTTAGGGCGATCACATGTCAATTTTGATATTCTGAAAGCATTTCTTCAAAATCATCGACAGACGTAAAGTCGCCCTCAACTCTGAGTTCACCATTTATTTTTACGGAAGGGAAACTATCGAGGCCTTCCGCTTTGTGGACTACAGGATCATCATAGGCCTTGACCTCAACGTCCAATCCCATTTTGCTGACCGCCTTTCTCAGACTTTTTTCCACTGCTATGGATCGAACGCAACCGCGGGTATAAATTTGAATTTGTTCTATCATCTGTTAGGTTCCTTTTGCTCTTGAGTGGCAATTGATAATTTTTATCTTATGCGGCGAGCAGTTGCTTTGCCAGAGTGACTGCGGCTGCGGCGTCTTCGGCCATACCGTCAGCACCGATTTCATCGCAAAACTCCTGGGTGACCGGTGCTCCACCGACCATGATCTTGACCCGATCCCGCAGACCGGCCTCTTTGACAGCCTTGATCACCACCGGCATTTCATCCAGGGTAGGGGTGATCAGCGCTGACATGCCCAGCAAAACCGGCCCTTCTTTTGCCTGTAACGCTTCAATAAATGTCTCGGTTTTCACCGATACCCCCACATCGTTGACCTCAAAGCCGCTGCCCTTGAGCAGCATGGCCACCAGATTTTTGCCGATATCGTGAATGTCGCCGTCAACAGTGCCGATGACAATATAGCCGGCTGACTCCGCGCCGCCGCTTTCAGCCAAAAGCGGCTCCAAGATTTCCAAAGCCCCCTTCATCGCCTTGGCCGAACGCAATACCTCGGGAATAAAATATTCACCCTCCTGCATCAGATCGCCCACATGCAGCATGCCGGGGATCATGTAATCCGACAGCAGCGTCTGGGGAGTGGTGCCTTTTTCTAATTCTGCATTGACAATCTCAACGACCTTGTTGCGGTTGCCGTCGATGACCGCCTGGGTCAGTTCGGGAAAATCAGACATAACCAGTTCCTCCTTGGATGTTGAACACTTTATGCAAGCGGATATCTGCCGTATTCATGCGCAATATCGATCCAGGCCTTAAAGTGCTCATTGGGTGTGGAAGGCAGGACCTGTCCTGTGGGCACAAATATGACACCGCCACCCGGAGCAGCGATATCCAGAGATTTTTTGGCTTCCGCAGTAATTTTTTCAATCGGTCCTTTATCCAGAAAACCGCCCTTAAACGGCAATCCGCCGGCCACCCCCATTTTACCCTTGACGACCTCTTTGATCCAGCTCGCGTCATGGGCCTTGTCCAGATGCAAGCCAACGATATTGGCGTCTTTTGTTAGTTTCTCAAGCCACTCTTGTGACTTGGGTCGGGTCATATTCCCGTGGACATGATAAAAAGTCTTCTGGCCAAACTCTTTTTCAACCATTTCGCTCATCTCGATGACATAAGGTGTAATAAATCGATCGGCCATCTGCGGTGAGATCAGTTCGGTGCCCCAAAAATCTGCCAGATACAACCAACTATTGGCACCGGCCTCGTACTGCGCGCGAATCCAGTCCATTGCAAAATCAGAGGCTCGGCGGCACATATCATCTACCCATTCAGGCTCTTCCATGCAGGCCTCCATCAGGCCGCCGACTTCCATTAAAATCAAACTGACCACACAAATGCCCGTATAATAAGCCGGTGTGACGGGCGTATGATCACCCACTGCCGTGGAAACATATTTGATGGATTTCAGGGCACCGCGCATCCGCGGATCCGTGAGGGGGTCCAGTGGAAATTGTTTTTTGACGGTATCCCAGTCTGCTTTGGATTCCACTGGATGTTTCAAACACTGCACACTCATACCCCATTTTTCGGGTATGTCCAGGATGCCGCCCAGGGCCGGAACGCCGAATCCCATATCGTAATAACAGCCGAATGCAACGTCATAATCCATATATTCCAGGTTCCATAAAGCCGCCAGGGCGGATTTTTCGGCATCATACCAGTCCTGACCCGTCATTTCCGGCAATTTCCAGCCCATGGAATATATCATTTGGGCCTGATTGCGTGGAAAAACCGGGACACAATCGGGTTCCTTCATATTAAATACACATTCGATTCGTTCCTTTTTGGTTAACTTTTTCATGTTTCGTTCCTCCCTATAATCATTCGTTTGTCTTACATTACAGTATGTAAATTTTAGCTACCATCCATATAGATGCCACAACCAGCAGGGTGATAAAGCCAGCCTTGATGTACTTTTCCGGTATATCGATATGCAAATTGGCACCGATAAAAGCCCCGCAAATCGCAGCCACTCCCAGAATGGTTGTTAAAGTCCATGGTGTTGTTCCTCTGACGGCGTGGCCTAAAAACGAAGTGCCCGAGGATGTTAGAACGAGCATCGTATTGGTGCCGATCGCAATTCTGATGGGAACGGCTCCAAGTATGATGCAAACTGGAATGATTAACCCGCAACCGGATATGCCGACCATTCCGGCGATAAATGCGATGATTCCTACGGGCAGAGCAATTAATAACAAGTTCATGTCATATTCTTCACCGTTTCCCATGACGCGATGCCAGACACCAAATTTGCCCGGCTTGCCGGGAACGCCTTTACCTTTCCACATAAAATATGCCGATATGAGCAATAACACCGCAAAGGTGCCTTTGAGGTAAAGGGCCTTGACCTTAAATGCGAAATACCCGCCCATAAATGCAAATGAACCAACGATGAGAGCCAGGGCAAACGCCAGGGGCCAGTCCACCAATTTGTGTTTGGAGCCATACACTGCCAGCATGGTAATACCTTGAACAAAGATGCAAAATAAACTGATGGTGGCGATATCAAAGTAGGGCAGCATCGTTAAAACCGTTATTAATACTGGGAGCTTGAATTCACCGCCGCCCCGGCCGAAAATGGAAAACAAGGCCGAAATGCCAATCATGGCAATGATCGTGATGATAAATTTTGTAACGGTAAATCCTTCCAAAGCGAACATTTGCATGCCTCCGTCTATTGTTATGCCTGAAGAGAGAGTTCTGGAAAAATCCTGCCCAGAGCATCAACAACATCTGCTGCTCACGGGCTATCTTACCTGAAGATATAAATTGTTGAATGTGCTATGCAATCTGGGGCCCCAATGCCGATAATCTTAATAACGGCAAAAACATGCGCGCCTAATATTTGTATATAAAAATAATGTATACAATATAAAGATATCTACTCTAATCTCTGGTTGATGTCAACAATTTGAATTGCATAATTTCGCTTTTTTATCTTTTGTCACTTAGGTGATTTTAAAAATTGTATAAAATTAAAGTATTACGTTACGAATTACTGTTAATTGCCAATTTACGAACTTTGTGACGGAAATGAATTGAAAGGCGCGGCAATGCGCGAGGTTATCATCGGGCATTAACACAATTTGAAAAAGCACTTGACGATTAGAGAAGGAATTAGTATATTGCTAAATCGGAATATATAAGGAGTTGCCATGAAAGATTTTATCAAAGTCATGAAGGCACTGTCAGATCCCAATCGGATCAAAATCATAAAAATGCTGCAGCATAAAATGATGTGTGTCTGCGAACTGCAGGCTGCCCTGGAAGTTGCCCAGCCGACCGTTTCCAAGCATTTGAAAATATTAGAGGAAGCTGGTTTGGTGGATTATCAGAAGGATGGTCTGTGGGTAAATTATTTTCTGGCGGACGGCACCCGCAGCCCCTATGCTGCCAGTTTGCTCGGGAATATCCGGCACTGGCTTGACAATGACCCTGAGGTGGCCGAATTAAATAAAAAGGCTCCTTTCCTCAACCGATCCGAATTGTGCTAGTTGTACTATTTAAAAATATATAGACAAATATGCATATATAAATTTGAGGCTTTCATAATTCAAAAAGATTGATTGTTACCGGCTGACATTCAGCTAAATCAATTGCAGTTTAGGAGGCGCAACATATGAGTGAAGCAATTGTCATAAGCGGCAGCGAATCAGCTGCCGATAAATCATTAGACACCGAAACCAAAAAACAGCCAAGTCTTGTAGACTGGAAAGGAATCTGGAAACCGCTGAGTCTGATTGTCGGTGCTTTTCTGGTCATTTTTTGGTTGCCAGTTGACAGCGAACGATTTACCAGTGCTGTCATCGAATCCCTGGCACTGGCCAAATGGTATGCTCGCGAGCATGTGATTTTATGCCTGATTCCGGCTTTTTTTATTGCCGGAGCCATTGCCTGTTTCGTTTCACAGGCGGCGGTTATGAAATATTTGGGGGGTAGCGCCAAAAAGGTGTTGGCTTACGGTGTAGCTTCAGTTTCCGGCACCATCCTGGCCGTTTGTTCATGTACCGTCTTACCACTTTTTGCCAGCATCTGGAAAAGAGGGGCCGGCCTGGGCCCGGCGATTGCATTTCTTTATTCGGGCCCGGCCATCAATGTTTTGGCGATTGTGCTGACCGCGCGGGTACTGGGTGTTGAAATTGGCGCTGCCCGGGCCATCGGCGCTGTTGTATTCAGCATTATTATTGGCTTGATCATGCACTTTTTATTCAGGAAAGAAGAGGAGGCCAAGGTGCAAGCCGCCTTGCATATGCCCGACGACGAAGGCGAAAGGCCTCTGTGGCAAACCGTGATTTATTTTGCCGTCATGGTGGCGATTCTGGTTTTTGCCACCTGGGGAGAGACTGGCGAATCTGGTGGATTTTACAATGCGATTTATAGCTTGAAATGGCCACTAACCGGATTTTTTGCCGCACTGCTGGGTGTGCTGCTAGTGCTGTGGTTTAAGGTAAAGTTGTATAAAGTCATTCTGGCCGCCATCATCATATTGGCTTTTGCTATGATTGTTCCGGATCTGCCTTTGCTCACCTTTACAATTGGCATCATGGCGCTGGTTGTCCTAACGACCACGACCCGGGGAGAAACCGAAGACTGGTTTCTGTCCACCTGGGATTTCACCAAACAGATGATGCCGCTTTTACTTGCAGGTGTTTTAGTTGCCGGCTTGCTGTTGGGTCGGCCTGGATCCGAAGGGCTGATTTCGTCAAAGTGGGTTAGCGGATTGGTGGGCGGCAATTCCATATGGGCCAACCTATTTGCATCGGTCGTCGGGGCTTTTATGTATTTTGCAACGCTCACCGAAGTGCCGATTTTGCAGGGACTCATGGGTGCCGGCATGGGCAAGGGACCGGCGCTGGCATTGTTGCTGGCCGGACCCGCCCTCAGCCTGCCGAACATGCTGGTAATCAGAAGTGTATTGGGCACCAAAAAAACGGTTGCATTTATTGGTCTGGTTGTTGTGATGGCCACCATCAGCGGAATGACCTTCGGGCATTTTTTCGCTTGATGCGTGATCCTTTCATCGAATTCACCAAAAATTGGAAACAGACCCAAAATGACATCAGATGAGGTTACTCAGATTAAGGTCGGCAAGAACCGAATGGGAATTATCGGGCTAAAGCAGGCACTATCGAAAGTCGCCCAGGTGTGCGCCGGAAGACCGGATGATGAAATCACAACTGAGCTCCTTGATCGACTTGCGAAAATGAATTACATTCCCGATCACGCCCGTACAGCATATGGACAGGCATTTTTAAGAGAGTTTAAAAAAAGCGTCGGTCAACCCATTGAAGAATCCGAAGATAACTATTTGGAAGTAAAGGTACTGGGGCCCGGTTGCGCGCGCTGCAATCAGCT